>NZ_JBHTCO010000016.1:0-52519 GCF_042665295.1 Scopulibacillus cellulosilyticus | reverse complement strand
CATATACACGTAACTCCTATCCTTCTCTTGTTTCTGGACAATTCAAGTGTAAAGGATTAAGGAGCTTGCGTGTATTTTTTTGTTTTAATTTTTCTCATACCCCAACAAATATTATAGAGCCAAAAAATTATACCTTTAGGCCAAAAAATTTTTTAAACCATCAAAAAACCCCGCTTTTTTAAAAAGCGGGGTTAATTATCTTATGTATGGCGCGCTCGGCAGGATTCGAACCCGCGGCACATGGTACCGGAAACCATTGCTCTATCCAACTGAGCTACGAGCGCAATAAGTAATATAAAAGTGACACAAAAATATTATATAAAACTTTCGCTGATATTTCAACCCCTGAATAATTAAATATTTTTTCACACAATATAAAAGAAAAAACGGAGGAATGATTATGCGAAATAAAAGCCTTATTGTCAGTGTCTTATGCATAGCTCTTCTTGCAACCGGTCTTTTCTTTGAACGTGATAAATTCAGCACTCACGCGAACAGTAACAAAGCTGTATTTACAGGGGTGAACCTATCATGCAATCGATGCGAGAGCCGCATGGATAATGCACTAAGTAAAATCATCGGCATTAAAGAATATAAAATGAATCCGGAAGAAAAAACAGTAACCGTCGTCTTTAACCATAAAGTCATGAAAGCAAAGTGGATCGAAAATTCTCTTAAGGCAGCAGGGTTCAACCCTAAAGATATTGAATATTAACTAAGGTGGTCAACCGCCTTAGTTTTTTCTTTATCTAAGCATAACATACGTTTAAATTAAAATGAACACGGGAAAAATGTTTGTATATCGGGCCTGATTAACTTTTACATACATAGAACAGCTTACCTTATATCAATTAAAAATTGCCCGCTTAAATTCTTGTTTTAAAATTTGACCTATCTTGACCATTGGGTTATGATGAAAACAAGAAGAGAAATTAGATAATGAAAAGGAGGATGTTGAATGACTTTAATACCTACTGTCATTGAACAAACAAACCGCGGAGAACGTGCTTATGATATTTATTCACGACTGCTTAAAGACAGGATTATTATACTGGGCAGCCAAATTGATGACAACGTCGCTAATACCATTGTTGCCCAATTGCTTTTCCTTGAAGCGGAAGATCCTGACAAAGATATTTCCCTTTATATTAATAGTCCCGGCGGTTCTATTACAGCTGGAATGGCCATTTATGATACGATGCAGCATACAAAAGCAAAAATCTCTACCATTTGTATGGGAATGGCTGCTTCAATGGGCGCCTTCCTTCTTGCAGCTGGTGAACCCGGAAAACGTTTTGCGTTACCGAACAGTGAAATTATGATTCACCAACCGCTTGGCGGCGCTCAAGGACAAGCATCTGATATCGAAATCCATGCTCGCCATATTATTAAAATCCGGGAAAAAATGAATAGAATTCTTTCTGAAAGAACCGGTCAGCCTATTGAAGTTATTGAACGCGATACAGACCGCGATAACTTCCTAACCGCAGATGAAGCCAAAGATTATGGTCTTGTAGACCAAGTGTTATCACCAAAAAGCAATAAATAAATAAAATATAAGCCTCTCGTTATTGAGAGGCTTATATTTTTTCATTTTGAACAAACTTTTGTAAGGCTTCAATGGCTTCACTTTCATCTTCGCCTTCAGCAACTAAGGTTACTTTTGAGTCAGCACCAATCGCCAAACTCATAATACCCATGATACTTTTGGCATTGACTTTCTTATTGTCCTTTACTAGATATAGATTTGAATGAAACCTGTTGGCTTCTTGGACAAAAAGAGCAGCAGGTCTTGCCTGTAACCCGCCTTTTAATTTAACTTCCATCTCTTTTTCTACCATGAGCACTGCCTCCTTATGATAATTATTAGCTTGAATGAGAAAGTCCTTTTCTAATTTTATCTGCAATCGCTTCAATTTTTCTAAAGCGGTGATTAATCCCTGATTTACTAATTTTTTCGCCTTGAATCAATTCACCCAGTTCTTTTAATGTGACGTCAGGGTGTTTAACTCGCAACTCGGCAATTTCTCTCAGTTTATCCGGTAATTGATCCAGACCCATTTCACTTTCAATCAACTTAATATTTTCAATTTGTTTCATTGCTGCACTGACAGTTTTATTAAGATTTGCTGTTTCACAGTTAACGAGACGATTCACAGAATTTCTCATATCCTTAACGATGCGGATATCTTCAAAATAAAGCAGAGCCTTATGCGCGCCAATGATGTTAAGAAACTCTGTAATCTTTTCTCCCTCTTTCATATATAAAATATAGCCATTTTTCCTTTGAAGCATCTTTGCATTTAAATCAAAACGGTTCATTAATTCTTCCAATGATTTTGTGTGGTCCTCATAAATTGAAAAAATTTCCAAATGGTAGGATGATTCCGGATGATTAAGGGATCCTCCAGCCAAAAACGCGCCGCGTAAATACGATCGTTTGCAGCAAGACTTCTTAATAAGCGAAGGATCAATATTTCTCGTAAACATTAAATGATCATCGACAATTTTTAAGTCTTGAAGGATGTCTTTTGCATGTTCTTTTACTCTTACGATATACACATTGTTTTTCTTTAATCTCATCTTGCGGCGGACAAGCAGTTCAATTGAATAATCATAGCTTTTTTTAATTAATTTATAAATTCTCCGGGCAATTGCAGCGTTTTCCGTCGAGATATCCAACCCCAAATGCTTGTTAACGATTGATATTGAGCCATTCATTCGTATTAGGGCTGCAAGCTCTGACTTACTGCAACAATCTTTACCATCAAGCTGGGTGAGTTCATTTTTCGTTTCAGCAGCAAATGACACTGGTATTAACCTCCAATCAGACTTCATTCACTTTGGAGCAAGGACATTAACCACTTTGTCAACACCTTCTCATTATGCCTGATTACAGAACGGTCATATTTAATAATCCGGTCACTAATCAAATTAAATCCTAACGATTCAAGCTCTTTCTGGTCATAGATAACCGGCGCCGCACCTTCAGTCGCATAACGTTCTAAAATGCGCTCCGGAATTGTTTTATTGTTAACAAGGACATAATCGAGAAAATCGTCAGAAACATGGTTCAACAATACTTTGACATGATCAGAGGCTGTAAATTGGTCTGTCTCACCCTTTTGAGTCATGACATTACAGATATATACTTTCTTCGCTTTTGCCTTTTGAATTTCCTGTCCAATTCTTGGAACAAGTAAATTTGGCAGGACACTTGTGTATAAGCTCCCCGGACCGAGCACAATCAAATCAGCTTCCTGGATGGCCTCAATACTTTCAGGCAACGGCTGGATGTCATTAGGCTCTAAAAAGACACGGTCAATTTCCTTGTTCATTTTTGGAATCATTGATTCCCCTTCAACAACTGTACCATCCGTCATGACAGCCTTAAGGATGATGCTTTGATTAGCTGCCGGCAACACTTGGCCTTTTACATTTAAAACCCTGCTTATCTCACTGACACCTTTAGCAAAATCACCCGTAATCGAAGTCATCGCCGCAAGTAATAAATTGCCGACTGAATGACCGCTTAAACCGTTGCCGTTTTCAAAACGATGTTGAAGTAATTTCTCAAAGAGCGGTTCAGTTTCAGAGAGTGCTACAAGCACATTGCGGATATCACCGGGCGGCGGAATTTGCAACTCATTTCTTAAGATACCCGAACTGCCGCCGTCATCTGCCACTGTGACAATTGCAGTAATATCCAAGTCTTCTTTCTTTAATCCCCTAAGAAGTACAGATAGGCCGGTTCCGCCGCCAATCGCAACCACCTTTGGCCGTTTATTATTCATTAACGCTGCCTGCCTTTTTTCATATCACGGTGTGAAACATGAGTGGCATATTCATCTGAAACTTGTTTTGCAATAGCTTCCGCTAAGGCAACTGAACGATGCTTGCCGCCGGTACAGCCAATCGCAATAATCAATTGCCTTTTCCCTTCGCGTTTATATTGGGGCAACATAAACTTTAAAAGGTCCATTAATTTTTGCAGAAATTGTTTCGTTTCCGTCCATTTAAAAACGTAATCGGAAACATCCGCTTCCAATCCTGTCCGCTCCCTCATGTGCTCAACGTAGTGCGGGTTTGGCAAAAAGCGAACATCAAAGACAAGGTCTGCATCAATCGGTATGCCGTATTTAAAACCAAAGGACAAAACGTTCACGCGAAAAGTCTGTTCATTTTTACCGCAAAATTGCTCGGTAATTTTCTCCCGTAATTGAATTGGCTTTAATTCGGTAGTATCGATATAATACTGGGCAATCCCCTTAATTTCATCGACCATTTTTCTTTCAGCCTTTATACCTTCAAGAGGAAGTCCTGTCTGCGCTAACGGATGGGAACGGCGTGTTTCTTTATATCTGCGGACTAAAGCATCGTCGTCGGCATCTAAGAAAAGAATTTTTGGTTTAATATTTTCATTTTTGCTCAAGGCATCAATTGATTCAAACAGGGAATCAAAAAACTCCCTGCCCCTTAAGTCCATGACAAGAGCTAATTTATTCAATTTATCGCCTGATTCTTCGATAAGATCGATAAATTTGGGAAGCAGTGTCGGCGGTAAATTATCTATGCAGAAAAAACCAAGGTCTTCAAAACTTTGCGTTGCGACTGTTTTCCCCGCACCGGACATGCCGGTGATTATGACAACTTGAATATCCTTATTCATTATCTCCATCCCCAATATATTTAAAATTAACTTGGATCGAGCCTGTAACTTAATAATTCAAAATCAGGCGAGTAATGGAAGGTGCCAAAGATCATGCCGTGGCCGCGGAGTACATAGTCAAGGAGGTGCCGATCCCCTTCCGCCATCGGCAGTTTTTGAAAATGATCAACAGGCTGCCATTCCAATTCTCCTTCATCGCTTGCTTCTAATGTCTGACCTTCGTATTGGTCCGCATAAAAGGTAAACATCATCCATTCTGACTCAATATGTTCACCATCTTTAATAATAAATGTGAAAACGCCTTTTAAAACGGGGTTCTGCAAGTAAAGACCTGTTTCTTCACGGAATTCCCGAATGACAGTATCTTTGACTGATTCACCGCTTTCCATTTTTCCGCCGGGAGCGACCCACCAGCCCCGTCTTGGCTTTTTCAGCATTAATACTTGATCATCTTTGCGTAATAAACAATTTGTTACTCTTTGCACTAGTTACACCTCGCTTCTTAGTATACTACGAATTTATGTTTGTCAAAAGCATCTTAATTTACGGTAAGCCCTTTCATAAATATTAACGGGAAATCGTATCATAAATAAAAAAAGAGGCATGGACTCCTGCCCATGCCGTAAAAGAACTTTATTAAAAAGGGGGTCAATTTATTACTTTCATATTAACCCAATTTTATTTCAGCTTTGTTACAAGCGGGTTAAGAGCGAATTACTTTATTTAGTGACTTAGTCATGAGACTTTGGATTTCTCTTTTATCCCTTCAACGTATGCTTGAGCAGATTGCGCTGCAATACTGCCGTCACCGGTTGCAGTAACAATTTGACGAAGTTCTTTTTCCCGTATGTCGCCGGCCGCAAAAATGCCCGGGACTTTTGTCTCCATTTGTTCATTTGTGACGACATATCCCGCTTCATTTGTGATGCCCAAGTTTTTAAAAGCTCCATTAAGCGGAAGCAAACCAATATAAATGAAAACACCATCGGTATCCATTTCTTGTTCGGAACCATCTTGAGTATTAACAAGCGTTACTTTGCCAACCTTGCCATCTACTTCATGAATTTCTTTTACTGTATGATTCCAAATAAAATCAACTTTATCGTTATCGAATGCCCGTTGCTGCAAAATCTTTTGGGCACGCAATTGATCACGGCGGTGAACAATGGTTACTTTAGAAGCAAACCGGGTCAAATAAACGCCTTCTTCAACAGCGGAATCCCCGCCTCCGACAACGATCAATTCCTTGTTTTTAAAAAAGGCGCCGTCACATACGGCACAGTAAGAAACACCGCGTCCTCCGAGTTCTTGTTCACCAGGTACGCCTAATTTTTTATATTCAGCACCTGTCGTAATAATAACTGATAAAGCCTTATATTCTTTATCGCCTGCAATGACTGTCTTATAATCCTCGCCGTCACGGATTTCTTTTATATCACCATAAGCGTATTCCGCACCAAATTTTTTGGCGTGTTCAAACATTTTATTTGAAAGATCAGGACCTAGAATACTTTCAAATCCTGGATAATTTTCAACGTCTTCAGTATTGGCCATTTGACCGCCGGGAATACCGCGTTCAATCATGAGAGTATCCATATTAGCACGGGAAGCGTAGACAGCTGCAGTCATTCCGGCAGGCCCTGCTCCTGCAATGATCACATCATAAATTTTTTCAGTGGTCATTTTAGATCATTCCTTTTCTGAAATATAAATGCAAGTTCAAAAAGGAGGAACGAGCGTTACATCCCGAATTGACTTCGAGTGAGCATACACATCTGCTCCGCTAACCCTGTTCCCAAACTTTTTGAACATCCTCTAAAATCAGCTTCATTTAGTTTCTGTCTCGAGTACTAATTCTATGCTATATAAGACCTGTATTTAAGTCTATCAATATGCTCATGGTGATGTTTATGTGATTGTTACGCTTCGGCTAAAGCGAATCAAAATTCATAATCGTTTAATATGCTGCCAAGCTGATCAATATGCTTTTTCAAACGATAGACAGTTGTTCCAAATCTTTTAGCCACATTTTTTTGCGTTTCTTTTTGCCCGGTTTCCTTAAACCATAAGTAAGCAAGCGCAGCGGCCCAACCCGGTACATCAAGGTCTTTTTCTTCTCTTACAATATCGAAAACAATCGTCCACCAGCCATATAGATCATAGCAATCGATGATCGGGGCGCCGTTACCGAATTCTTTTTCTAACGTACGCATAATCTCTATACGTTTATCATCGCCTTGATCCTCTATTAATAAACAGGCAATATCACTAAATGGTTGTTCCCCATTCATATTCGAGCCAAATTGCTCAATTCGTTTTTTGGCGCTGTCATTGCCCAAGTAATTTAAATAAAAAAGCGAAAAAACCTTTGATGCTGTTTCGCCATCTTGAAGCTGTTGGTCAACAAGTGAGAAAACCATTGGGTTGTTTCCGGCATCGCCAGCAAGAAGCATGTCTTGAATTTTCCCATGTTCGTAAGGATGAAAAGGACGTCCTTTAAAAAAGTCAACCTTCTTCCATGCCCTCATCGCCTGGTCCTTTCGGCCAATCCGGTAACTGGAAAGAGCCAGCCAGTAATAAAAGGCCTGATCTCCATACACCCCGGCCTTTTCCGCTGATATTAACCAATGATAAGCTTTTTCATAATCACCCAGGAAAAAGTAGGTTGAGCCAAGCTTGCTGCGGTGTTCCGGATAGAAAGGATGAAGTTTATCCAACACAGGAACTAATTGATCCAACTGCTTTTTCTCATTGATTTGATAATAGAAAGTGGCTAAATTGCATAATGCGTGAACATTTCCAATATCTTTTTTAAGGATTCTATGGAGTGTTTCAAAGGCTTTATCTGTATGGCCCTGTGAAAAATAAGCAATAGCAAGATTATTGTATGCTGCCCAAAATAACGGCTGATCCTCAATCACTTTTTTAAAATAGCCGATTGCCTTGTCAAATTGCCCGCGCTCCAATGCTTGCCTGCCCTTTTCATGGTCGCCGATATAACTTTCTTCTTCTTCGATAAGATGACCGGATTCAATTGTCAACAGTTTATAAAGTTCCATGGCTTCCTGTTTAAAGCTGCCTTTAGGATCTAAAGAGAGATAAGTCCTTACTTCTTTTAAAGCCTCATCAAAGCGGCCAAGATAAGCATAATTATTCGCCATAAAAAAATAGCATTCCGTTAATTGTTCATCAAGATCATGAACCACTTTATTTAATATATCAATGGATGATTCATATTCCTCTAATTCAGCTAAAATCGCAGCCTGTTGACACAAATATTCCGTTTCATTCGGTTCAAACGCAATCGCTCTGCCAACATATTTATGTGCTCTGTATAAATCGCCTTTTTGATAGGCGCTAATTCCTTTTTGAAAGTAATATTCCCCGTCTGGACGAAAGGAAATGATATGTGCTTTCTTAGACATTCGTTCCAAGGTAGTCGTCCCCCGTGTATACTTTTTATCCCATAAAAAAGTATAACATACATCTAACAATAGAAAGGGTGAAACATTAAAATTTATTGACATTTTATACTTTCCTTACGATAAGAAAAAACAGCCGGGGTATTTACATCTCCGCCCCGGCTTTATTAGCGTGTCTTTCTTTTAGAACAGTTAATATTTGATCCAGTCCCACTTTTTGCTCCTGCGCCGTAGATTATTCGAGGAAGTAACCCTACTTCTCGTCGCAAAGCTGCTAAGATGATTAATCAGGTAGTCGCTTTGTTCTTGTGTCTTTCTTTTAGAACAGCTAATATTTGATCTAGCCCCACTTTTTGCTCCCTTAATAGAACTAACAGGTGGTAAAGTAAGTCTGCGGTTTCCCATTCCAGTTCTTCACTCGAACGGTTTTTCGCTGCAATGATGACTTCGGCGGCTTCTTCGCCGACTTTTTTTAAGATTTTATCAACGCCTTTATCAAAAAGATAGGTCGTGTAAGCACCTTCAGGCATTTCTGCTTCTCTTAAAGCAATCGTCTCCTCCAGTTCATTAATAATTTGGAAGCGATCCGGCGAAACCTGAGATTTATCGTTATCATTGTTAAGAGACTGGGTAAAACAGCTGTATGAACCATTATGGCATGCAGGCCCTTGTGTTATTACTTTTACAATCAGGGTATCTTTATCACAATCAAAACGCATATCAACAATTTGTTGTTTATTCCCGGATGTCGCTCCTTTGTTCCAAAGCTCTTGGCGCGAACGGCTGTAAAACCATGTTTCTCCTGTTTTTAGCGACATATCTAATGATTCCCTGTTCATATAAGCTAACATAAGAACTTCCTTGCTTTGAGCGTCTTGCACGATTGCCGGTATCAAACCTTTTTCGTCAAAGTTTAGTTCATCAATAGTCATCTCACCGCCACTCCCTTTTCTTTTAAAAATGTTTTAACTTGATCAATAGATGTTTCCTTATAATGAAAGATGGAAGCAGCTAATGCGGCATCTGCCTTTCCCTCGATAAAAGCATCGTAAAAGTCATCCGCACATCCAGCACCGCCGGAGGCAATCACAGGAACAGTGACCGCTTCACTTATTTTTTTTGTTAAGGTAAGGTTAAAACCTGACTTTTCTCCGTCACAATCCATACTTGTTAATAAAATTTCCCCGGCACCGTATGCTGCCGCTTGCTGCGCCCATTCAACTGCATCCAGATCCGTTTTTTTATGACCGCCATGCGTATAAACCTTAAAGCCGTCTGAAACAGGATCATATTTTGCATCAATAGCTACGACAATGCATTGGCTGCCAAAGTAACGCGCACCCTCTTTAATCAATTCCGGGTTGCTGACGGCTGACGAATTTAAGGACACTTTATCCGCGCCGGCTCTCAATATTTGCTTAATATCTTCCAACGATTTAATACCGCCGCCGACAGTAAAGGGAATCGATAATTGCTCGGCTACGCTTCTAACCACTTCAATCATTGTTTCCCGGCCTTCATTTGTCGCTGATATATCAAGAAAAACCAGTTCATCAGCGCCTTCACGGTCATACTGCTTCGCCAATTCAACAGGGTCGCCGGAATCTCTTAAATTATTAAATTGGATCCCCTTAACCACGCGTCCGTTTTTAACATCTAGACAAGGAATTAATCGTTTAGTAAGCATATTCAACAACCTCTAAAGCTTCCTGCAAGGAGATCAAATTGGTATATAAGGCTTTGCCGATGATTGATCCAATCACGCCTTTTTTTGATTTCTCTGCAAGTTTTTTAATGTCTTCAACCGTCGAAACGCCGCCTGAGGCAATCACGTTTTGCCCTGTTTCAATCGCCAACTGGGAGATGGCCTCAATGTTCGGTCCCTTTAAAGTGCCGTCTCGGGAAATATCGGTATAAATAAAAGTCTCAGCGCCGGCCTCAGCAAGCCGCTTTCCTAGCTCCAGGTCGGTCGTTTCCGATGTTTCCATCCATCCTTCAATGGCTACCTTGCCGTTCCGCGCATCAATCCCAATTGCGATATTTTCCGGATATTTCCTAAGAGCTTCCTTAACGAATTCCGGTTCAGAAATGGCCGAACTTCCTAAAATCACGCGTTTTATCCCGGCACTTAAATAATTTTCAATGGCTTTAATATCTCTAATACCTCCTCCAACCTCAATCGGTATAGGAACAGAAGAAGCGATTTCCTCAATGATTTGCTGATTGGCCGGCTGACCCGCCCTTGCGCCGTCTAAATCAACAAGATGAAGCCATTGTGCGCCTTGTTCATAAAACGATTGTGCGACCCGGACAGGTGATTTATCATAAACAGTCTCATGATTAAAATCACCTTGGTAAAGACGGACGCATTGCCCGCCGCGAATGTCAATGGCGGGAAATATGGTAAATGGCATCATAAATCACTCCTCGTTCACTTAGTTGACAAAAGTGTGATAACAGCTGTAATCCGAATTCACCGCTCTTTTCCGGGTGAAATTGTGTACCAAAGACCCGGCCCTTCCCTACAATCGCCGGAACATCCACACCGTACTCTGCAGTTGCAATTAACAAACTTTTATCATCGTTTTGTACATAATAAGAATGTACAAAATAAGCAAAATCTGCTTTTAAATTTTTTATTAACGGTTCCTGCGGCCGGTGAACAATAAGCTGGTTCCACCCCATATGCGGTACTTTATAGCCGCCGTCAGCAAAACGTCTGACCCTGCCCGGCAATAAACCAAGACCACCAGTTAACCCGTGTTCTTCACTCTCATCAAATAATAGCTGCATGCCTAAGCAAATACCGAGCAGCGGCTTTCTTTGAACATAATCTTTTAAAAAGGCAATATGGCCCTCTTCTTTTAATAGGTCAATGGCATCTTTAAAAGCGCCGACCCCCGGTAAAATCAACCCGTCTGTCTCCTCAAGCTCTGACTGTTTAGAAGAAACGATACATTCAACATCAAGACGCTTCAGAGCTGAAGCCACACTGTGTAAATTCCCCATCCCATAATCCAAAATGCCGATCATTTACAACATCCCCTTTGTCGATGGTATACCTTGCACACGCGGATCTATATTTGATGCAGCATCAAGCGTTCGCCCTAATGCTTTAAAAATCGCTTCAATGATGTGATGTGTATTTTGTCCGTAAAAAATCTTTACATGAAGATTCATTCGCGCTTCAATGGCAAGCTTATATAAAAACTCATGAACGAGCTCTGTGTCAAAAGTTCCAACCTTTTGCGAAGGCAGCTGCCCGTTAAATTCAAAATGCGGACGGTCGCTTAAATCAACCGCAACCAGCACCAGGGCTTCATCCATCGGCAGCACGATGTGTCCATATCTGACAATCCCCTGCTTGGAGCCGAGCGCTTCCCGAAAAGCCTGTCCCAGGCAAATCGCAATATCTTCAGTCGTATGATGGTCATCAATTTCCGTATCGCCATCCGCCTTAACATTCAAATTAAAAAGCCCATGTTTTGTAAACAAGTTAAGCATATGATCCAGAAACGGGACACCCGTCTCAATGTCTGCCTGCCCTTCACCATCTATTTCTAAAGCAAGATTAATTTTTGTTTCTGAAGTTTCTCTGTTCACGCGGCCTTCTCTTGTCATCTTTTAACACTCCTTAATACGCGCTTCAACTGCCCGGGCATGCGCTTCAAGCCCTTCATAACGGGCAAACCCGGCTATTTTTGCGGCATTATCCTCTAAAGCTTGCCGGCTGTAACGGATGATACTGGAACGTTTGACAAAGCTTTCAACGCTTAAAGGACTTCCGAATCTCGCTGTCCCATTTGTCGGAATAATATGATTCGGACCCGCAAAATAATCGCCGACAGGTTCTGAGCTGTACGGGCCGATAAAAATTGCGCCGGCATGCTTAATCGCTTTAAGTATTTTTTCTTCCTTTTTTTGTTCAACAATAACTTCAAGATGCTCCGGTGCCAATTGATTAACGACCGCAGCACCACCTTCAAGCTGTTCAACAAGAATAATTTTTCCAAAGTCATTGATTGAGCGTTCAGCAATTGCCTTTCTCGGCAGCGCAGCCAATTGACTTTCCACCTCGGATTCAACCGCTTTTCCCAACATTTCAGAAGGTGTGACCAAAACAGCCATCGATAATGGATCATGCTCAGCTTGTGATAAAAGATCAGCGGCGATCCATTTGGGATCAGCCGAATCGTCAGCTAAAACAACAATTTCACTCGGGCCTGCCAAGCTGTCAATGTCAACTGTTCCAAAGACTTCACGTTTGGCTAAGGCCACAAATTGGTTACCGGGACCGACAATTTTATCAACCTTGGGAATTGTTTCTGTTCCATAAGCTAAAGCTGCAATGGCCTGTGCACCTCCCACTTTATAAATATCGGTCAGCCCGATTTCATTTGCGGCTATTAATGCGCCGTCGGCTACCGTGCCGTTATCCTGCGGCGGTGAAACCATTACAACCTTTTCAACCCCTGCCGCAAGCGCCGGTATTGCACCCATTAAAACGGAAGAAGGATAAGCCGCAGTGCCGCCTGGTACGTAGACACCTACCGCATCAAGCGGAGTAACCCTTTGTCCAAGCACAGTGCCATCAGATTGTGTATCCTGCCATGAATCCGGCTTTTGTTTTTCATGAAAAGCCCGAATATTAGCTGCAGCTTCTTTAATGATTTCAACAATTTCCTTTGATGTATTTTGATAGGATGATGCAATCTCTTCATTTGTTACTTTTAAGTCTTCTAATTTAACGCCGTCAAAACGATTGGTATAATCCCGCAGCGCTGCATCGCCTTGGATTTTTACACAGTTAATAATGCCACGGACGGTTTTTTCTTGTTCAGAGGATTCATTAAGCTTTCTTTTATTTAAGAACCGCAGATCCTGATTTTTGATCCATTCCATAAGTATTCTCCTTCACAACCTCAGTTAGTTTCCCAATCAATTGATCAATTTCAATTTTTTTCAGCCGGTAACTGACCGGGTTAACAATTAATCGTGAGGTAATATCCGAAATCTTCTCTGTTTCTACTAAACCATTTTCTTTAAGTGTCCGGCCCGTTGAGACTATATCGACAATACAATCAGCCAAACCAACCAAAGGCGCTAATTCAATTGATCCATTTAAAGTAATGACTTCAACCTGTTCACCTTTCTGCCGAAAATACTGGGCAGCTGTCTTTGGATATTTGGTTGCCACTTTATAGGTTACTGGATACCGCTTCGATTCCGGCAATCCGGCTACAGCCATATGGCAGGCGCTGATCCCTAGATCCAAAACTTCGTAAACATCACGCTGCTCTTCCATCATCACATCTTTCCCGGCAATCCCCATATCAGCAACACCGTATTCCACATACGTCGGAACATCGACAGGCTTTGCTAAAATAAAATGGATACTGCAATTTTCCGCAGTGATAATCAACTTTCTGGAATCTTCAAAATCGGCCGGCAGCTCAATGCCCGCTTGCCGCAGAAGCTTTGCCGCATCCTGAAAAATCCGCCCTTTTGGCATAGCTATTGTTAATTCTTGAACCATTCGGTCTCCCTCCTTTATCTTTTTTAAGATGTAAAATCGATAACCGAATTAAAATGATTTAAAAACCTTTCAGAATCCTTCAACCCTTGTTCCGCTTGTAAAACGACAGGGTGACCTTGCTCTCTCATATCTTGAGCATACTTGAGTGCTTGTTCCTGATTAGCGTCACTATAAATGACAACTGTTTTATTGTTTTGATGGTCATCTTGAACAAGATCAAGAGTCTCAATAAGCCGATCTAACCGTAATCCGAATCCCGTTGCCGGAAGCGGGCGGTTAAACTTTCCGAGCAGCTCATCATATCTTCCGCCGCTGCTTATTGCAAAGCCTTTTGAGCCGCCGTATCCTTCAAAGACAACGCCCGTATAATAATCAAGATGACTAATTAAGGTAAGATCCAAATCAATACACTCAGAAACACCGTAATGCTTGAGAAGATGATACAACTGGGATATATGTTGATAAATTGTCAAACCATAAGAATTAGGCAGCAATTCTTTTATTTTTTCTAATGTGTTTTGATTGCTGTCCCGCCGGGAATCAATAAATGTCAGCAGCCGTCTCTTATTTTCTTGTGTTATTTTTAAAGATTGAACATGTTCACGAAATCCGACATCATTCTTTTTATACAGAAACCATCTTAATGCCGATTCATCGTCCGGGGAATCAATAATATCTGATAACAGCGCATTGACATATCCCGTATGGCCAATCACAATCTTGACATCTTTCAATCCGGACATTTTTAATAATCTAATCATAAGGGCAATCACTTCAGCATCGGCATGAGCAGTTGCATCGCCAATCAATTCAACACCAGCTTGCTCAAATTCCGCCGGGCGTCCGCCCTCAAATTGCTGGGTCCGAAACAATGTAGAAGTGTATGCCAATCGTAATGGCAATGGCTGTTTCTTTAAACTGGATGCCGCAACTCTCGCAATCGGTGCTGTCATATCCGGGCGAAGGACAACCGTACGTCCTTCTTTATCCAATAATCGGAACAGATGGTGATCAACAGTCGCTGATACCTTTCCAATTGTCGCTTCATATTCCAAAGCCGGGGTTGCCATGAATTCATAACCCCATTTTTCAATTTCTTTATTATAAATATTTTTTATTTTTTGGATAGTACGGTAAACAGATGGCAATGTATCACGCATACCCAAAGGTTTCTCAAACATATACAAATCGCTCAAAATAATCACTCCGTACTTTACTTCGCTAATGTGATAATAAAATAAAGTTTAAATAGAGTTTACACAACATATTTGAGGCCGTCAAGACTAAATCTTCATTATTTTTTAATTGATATATAAATAGTTATGTAAAAATGTTATAAAATAAAGTTGGAACAGTTTGTCTTAAGAGGAGGTTATTCGTTGAATTTAATTTTTCTTATTATCACGATTATCGGCGTGCCTGTTTCAATCATTGGCAGCTTTCTGCACTGGACGCCGACTTTAATGTTTATTATCGATTGTATAACCATTATTGGACTGGCAAGTTTCATGGGGCGGGCCACGGAAAGCTTAGCGATTGTCGCCGGACCTTCTATCGGAGGTTTGCTAAATGCAACCTTTGGTAATGCGGTTGAACTCATTATCTCGATTTTTGCTTTAAAGTCCGGCCTTATTAATGTGGTAATGGCCTCTATTACCGGCTCAATTATTGGCAATCTGCTGCTTGTCGCGGGCCTTTCCTTTTTTATCGGCGGTTTAAAGTACAAACGCCAGCAATTTAATATTTTCGAAGCTAGGCATAATGGCGGCCTGCTTATGTTTGCAATTATTGTTTCGTTTGTATTTCCGCTCGTATTTTCCACGAAACTGGATCATTCTGACGTTCGTGTATTAAGCGCCGCTATATCGGTCATTATGATTATCATTTACTTATTTGCCCTGTTTTTCAAACTTGTCACACACCGGGGCGTCTATAAGAAAAATGAAGGAGCAAAACCGGAAGAACACGAGGATCCTGAATGGGGATTATGGAAGGCTATTATTATTCTCGCGGTTGCGACGATTTTTGTTGCTTATATTAGTGAAAACCTCGTTAAGACGATTGAACCTGTCGCAAGGTCGTTTGGCTGGTCGGAAATTTTTATCGGGGTCATTATCGTTGCGATTGTGGGCAATGCGGCTGAGCACGCGTCTGCCGTTATGATGGCCTTTAAGAATCGTATCGGTGTAACCGTAGAGATAGCGATTGGTTCTACTTTACAAATCGCCATGTTTGTCGCGCCAATTCTTGTACTGCTGTCTCTGGCTTTCACAAACTTTTTGCCTTTGGTCTTTCCGGTAACAGATCTGGTCGCTATGGTACTTAGTGTCCTTTTAACGATTAGTATCACAACAGATGGAGATACAAATTGGTTCGAGGGCGCCCTGTTGCTCGCCTCATACGTTATTATGGGATTTGGGTTTTATCTTCTGTGAATAAAGAAAACTTGCCATACTTTACGTATAAAAACAGCTTATACAGATGAAAAAGTCATCCTTCAGGATGACTTTTCATCTAGCTTATTTTCTAACGCTTGTTGGACACGCGGTTTCGGATCCCAGCAATTAAACTTATAAAACGGCTTCGTCTCGTAACCTAATCTTGAACAGACAGAGATCTTACCGCCATCTTTGGAACGTATGCGAAAATGCCGGCATGAGGCACAGCAATGGTAATGATCAATCCATTTATCCAATGATCTGTCCCCCTTAACCATTGTTATCTTTCATCTGTTTTTGGCGTTCTTCTTTTGTATAAATAATTTTCATCGGATTCCCTCCAACAAATGCGCCTTCAGGTACATGCCGATGGACAACTGTGCCTGCACACACAACCGAATCATTCCCTATCGTCACACCGGGTAAAATCGTACTATTGGCCCCAATCATCACACGATCACCAATACGAACTTCGCCAAGACGGTACTCATTAATAAGATACTCATGCGCAAGGATGGTTGTGTTATAACCGATGATTGAATTCGATCCGATTTTAATGTACTCCGGGAACATGAGATCCGGCATAACCATGACTGCCAGTGCAGTATAATCGCCGATTTCCATTTTTAAAAAGGTACGGTACAGCCAACGTTTTAACCGGAGGGATGGTGTGTAGCGTCCAATCTGAATCACAATAAAGCATTTTGCCACTTTCCAAAAGGAAACTGTTTTATATAATTGCCAAAGAGAGTTGGGTCCTTTAACCGGATACCGCGTCGTTTGCCTCATTCGCCATTAACACCTGCAATTGACAGAATTTCAGACATATCATCAATAATAAAATCCGGATTCTCATTTTCAATGATTTCACGGCCTTTGATAGTCCAGGCAACACCGACAGTTCTGACGCCTGCATTTTTGCCGGCTTGAATATCATACGGGCTGTCGCCAACCATCATTGCTGTATCAGGCTCGGCGCCTATTGCCTTTAATGCCTTAAAAATCGGTTCCGGATGAGGCTTGGCATGCGTGACATCATCATAAGTAATAACAACAGGAAAAAACGGTTCGAGCTTAGTCAGCTTTAATCCCATCAAAACTGTCGGCCGCATTTTCGTTGTAACAATACCAAGGTTATAGCCTTTTTCCGATAATGTCCGCATGGTTTCATAAACATGAGGATACTCTTTGACAAGTTCGTCATGGAATTCATGATTATGTGTTCTATACATATCAATCATATCTTGCGCTTTCTGTTCATCTACTCTTTTAAATGAATCTTCAAGGGGTTCACCAATAAAATTAATAATATCCTTGCGCCCGTAGCGTCCAGGATAATAATGCTCCAAAGTATGAGCAAAGGAAGCAATAATCAGATCATTAGTATTAATTAATGTTCCGTCTAAATCAAATAATATTGTTTTAATCAAAACAAGACACTCCTCTATTTTAACTGTCTTACTGTTCTATATATTTAACTTTAGAGTAACCTTTACCGCGGCGATAAATCCAAATAATAAGACAAATAATGATAAAAACAATTGATAAAACTTGTGAAATCCGTAAATGGCTTGTCAGCATTAAGCTGTCAGTTCGCAGTCCTTCAATGTAACAGCGCCCTATCGAGTACCAAATCACATAGCTTAAAAAAATCTCACCGCGCCCTAAGTTAAACCGTCTTAATATAAGCAAAATAACAACCCCTAAGATATCCCAAACCGACTCATATAAAAAAGTTGGTATATAATAGGCACCATTTATGTACATTTGATTAATGATAAATGCCGGAAGATGCAAGTGCTCAAGAAACTGCCGGGTCGTATCGCCGCCATGTGCCTCCTGGTTCATAAAATTTCCCCAACGGCCAATGCCTTGACCGAGAAGAATACTTGGTGCGGCGATATCAGCGACCTTCCAAAAAGATAAGTTTTTGACTTTACAAAAAACAGCCGCTGTTATCACAGCACCAATTAATGCCCCATATATTGCGATTCCGCCGTGCCATACGGCAATGATTTCCGAAGGGTGCTGAGAATAATATTGCCACTCAAAAATAACATAAAACGCCCTTGCACAAATAATCGAAATAGGGACAGCGAATAAGGCCAGATCAATAAATGTATCCCTTGGAAGTCCTCTCCGGTTTCCTTCCCGCATGGCCAGCAAAAAGCCTGACAGCGCACCAACCGCTATAATTATCCCATACCAATAAATGTGAAATGGACCAAATTCGAAGGCTGTACGGTTTAAAGGGTGGATGTTTTGATTCATCAATTTCACATCCTTATTCAGTTATTTATCTCTTATAGCTTCGTTAAGCCTTTCGGAAAATTCTTGGGCCGTATTAACTCCCATATTCTTTAAACGAAAGTTCATTGACGCCACTTCAACGATTACCGCTAAATTTCGTCCCGGCCTTACGGGCAGCACCAAACGGGGAATTGATGTATCAATCAGTTGAATTTTCTCTTCCTCTAACCCGAGACGATCGTATACCTTTTTTTGATCCCAAAATTCAAGATGAATAACCAATGCGACTTTTTTATAGTTTCGTACGGCTCCGGCCCCAAACAATGTCATTACATTAATAATGCCCAACCCCCGTATTTCAAGGAGATGCCGGATTAATTTCGGAGCATTGCCGACTAATTCATTTTCACCTGTTTGACGAATTTCAACAGAATCATCAGCAACCAAACGGTGACCGCGTTTGACAAGCTCCAGTGCCGTTTCACTTTTACCAACGCCGCTGTCGCCTGTTAATAAAACGCCTACACCATAGACATCCACAAGAACACCATGAATAGATGTTGTCGGTGCTAACCGTGTTTCAAGATAGTTTGTAATTAAACTGCTTAACCGGGTAGACTTCAGTGTAGACCGCAGGACAGGTACGCCTACTTTTTTCGAGGATGCTATTAATTCATCCGGCACATCCAATCCTCGGGAAATCATAATAGCAGGGGTTTTGTCTGTACAAAGCTTTCTTGTTCGATCTTCCCGTTCTTTTTTAGATAATGAAGCAAAAAATGAAAGTTCTGTTTTCCCCAGCAATTGAACCCGTTCGGCAGGATAATAAGTAAAAAATCCCGCCATTTCCAAACCGGGTCTCGAAATATCGCTTGTGAGGATTTCCCGGTTAATCCCTTCCTCACCGCAAATAAGTTCTAATTTAAAATGTTTCAGCACTTCTCCTACAAGAACCTTTGCCATAGCTGCCTCCTAAAATACATGCTCTTCTCTAATTATTGGATATACACATATGTATATATTTTAGCAGTTTTGAAACTTAGCATAAAGCCGGGCCGAAATTTTATTATTTTAAAATGGCAAAAGAAAAAAGAGCCTTCTTTATATAACGAAAGCTCCTTTTTAAACACTGCAAAAACCATTATTTATTTTTATGCCGTATCGGATTAATAATTAACATTTGAATTAATGCATTTAAAACAGCCATAATAATCGCCGCTAACAGCGCTGTTCCAAAGCCGGAAATTTGAAAAGCGTTGCCCATTATTCCGGCAGTAATCCAAAGCGTAATCGCATTAATAACAAATAAAAACAAACCTAAGGTAAAAACGGTTATAGGTAAAGTCAATAAGACAAGGATGGGTTTGACTATTAAATTTAAAATAGATAGTATGATACTCGCTGCAAAGGCCGCCCATACACTGCTTAAATAAAATGTATGGACATATCCGGCAATAACGACGAGCACGATAGTATTCACTATGACATTAATCAACCAATCCTTAATCATAAATTATCACTGTCTTTCATAATCTTTTGGTAAAACAAGCCATGCAATAATATAGATTACCCCCATCGGGAAAAATCCGGTAGCTATAAGGATAACAATAAAAATGAGTCTTAGAAGAGACGGACTGACATGAATAAATTCACCTAATCCTCCTAAAACCCCTCCAAGAATTCTATGCTTTGTCGAGCGAAATAAATTGAACATTTTTCCACCTCATTTTATGAAAATAACGTTCTTCACCGGCATATTAATTTATATTTTACTATACCCGCACACTAAAAGTACAAAACAACGCATTAAAGTTCTCATACTTTCATTAGCTTATGCCAAATACCCAAAAATTATATTAAAGAAAACTTGCCGATCTAGCGTAAAAGGCGATGTATAACTGAATGTGCGGGGCGGTGCTCCTCCGCCGGCGTTTATTCAGGGAAGTATGGCCGCTTCGCGTCGCAAAGCTGAGAAGAAGCTGTTTCATGTTGCAGCTTACTGCCGTTTATACTTAAAAGTATAAAAAAATCAGACTGTTAAGTTCAACAACCTGATTAAATCGTTTGTTTCTCTTTAATTCTTTTTTCCATTCTTAATTTATCGCGTTTTAAAACCGGTTTAAGATATTGACCTGTGTAAGATGCAGATGTTTCGGCTATTTTTTCCGGTGTACCGGTAACGATTATCGTACCTCCGCCGTCGCCGCCTTCCGGACCAAGATCGATCAAGTGATCGGCTGTCTTAATAACATCCAAATTATGTTCTATGACCAAAACTGAATCACCATTATCAACTAATCGCTGCAAAACATCCAATAACCGGGAGATATCATCAACATGCAGACCAGTTGTCGGCTCATCAAGGATATACAGCGCCCGGCCTTTTGTTCTCCGGTAAAGCTGCGAGGCAAGCTTCACCCGCTGAGCCTCACCGCCTGACAATGTTGTCGCTGGCTGTCCAAGCTTAACATAACTTAGGCCGACATCATACAAAGGTTCAAGCCGTCTTTTAATACGAGGAATATTTTCAAAGAAATGCATGGCCTCTTCAACCGTCATTTCAAGAACGTCGGCAATATTTTTCCCCTTATATGTGACTTCAAGGGTCTCGCGATTGTAACGTTTCCCGTGGCAAATTTCGCATGGCACATAAACATCCGGGAGAAAATGCATTTCAATTTTAAGGATACCGTCCCCACGGCAGGCTTCGCAACGGCCGCCTTTGACATTAAAGCTAAACCGGCCTTTTTTGTAGCCGCGTATTTTCGCTTCATTTGTTTGGGCATATACTTCACGTATCATGTCAAAGACACCGGTATACGTTGCCGGATTAGAACGCGGTGTCCGGCCAATCGGCGACTGGTCAATATCAATGACACGGTCAAGTTCCTCAATGCCTTTGATCGAGCGGTATTCACCAGGCTTCTCTTTTCTTCCATGAAGCTTTTGAGCCAAAGTCTTAAATAAAATTTCATTGACGAGCGTACTCTTGCCTGAACCTGAAACCCCTGTCACACAAGTAAATACGCCAAGGGGTATATCCACCTTTACATTTTTAAGGTTGTTTTCTTTGGCCCCGCTGATTTTAATTGACCGGTCTTCAGGTTTCCGTCTTTCAATCGGAACAGGGATAAACCTCTCTCCAGATAAATATTGCCCGGTTAAAGAGTTTTCGTCTTTCATCAGTTCTTCCGGTGACCCTTGCGCTGTTATATAACCGCCATGAGCACCTGCTCCAGGGCCAATATCAATAATATGATCCGCGGCAAGCATCGTATCTTCATCATGTTCTACGACAAGTAAAGTATTGCCAAGATCACGCATGTTTAACAACGTTTGAATAAGCTTATCATTATCCCGTTGGTGCAAACCAATAGAAGGCTCATCTAAAATATATAAGACTCCCATCAAACGTGAGCCGACCTGGGTTGCCAACCGGATCCGCTGTGCTTCCCCGCCGGACAATGTACCGGCCGCCCGGCTTAATGTTAAATAATCAAGGCCGACATTAACAAGGAAACCGGTCCGTTCAATAATTTCCCTTAAAATCAACCGTCCGATTTGTTTCTCTTTATCCGTTAAATGAAGCTGTTCAAAGAAAGCTTTCACTTCCCGAATTGATAAAGATGTGACCTCGCCAATATGTCTGCCGTCGACTTTTACAGCTAAGGCCTCTGGTTTTAACCGGTAGCCTTTACAAGTTGTACATGCCTTTTGTGTCATGTAGCCTTCCATTTGTTCGCGAACCCAGTCTGATCCTGTTTCTTTATAGCGGCGGCTAATATTATTGATAACCCCTTCAAAATAGATCATATTCTCTTTCACTTGGCCAAAATCATTTTCATATCTAAATAAAATTTTCTCTTTTCCGCTTCCGTATAAAATTTTATCGAGCTGCGATTTAGGCAAATCTTTTACAGGAACATCCATTTCGATGCCATAATGGTCACAAACACATTTCAAAAGCTGCGGATAATATTGGGAACTTGTCGGCTCCCATGCAGCAATCGCATTGTCTTCCAAAGTTCTGTCCCAATCTGGAATCACTAAGTCCAAATCAACTTCAAGCGTTGCTCCCAAACCATCGCAAGACGGACAGGCACCGAAAGGACTGTTAAAGGAAAATAACCGCGGCTCAAGTTCACCAATCGAAAAACCGCAATATGGACAGGAATGATGTTCACTGAATAATAGTTCATCACCGTCAATAATATCAACGATAGCCCGGCCGTCCGCAAGTTTTGTCGCTGATTCCAAAGAATCTGCCAAGCGTGACCGCGCGCCTTCTTTTACTACAATACGGTCAATCACAACTTCAATATTATGCTTTTTATTTTTCTCAAGCTTGATTTCTTCAGCGACTTCCCGCAATTCACCGTCTACACGAACCCGAACGTAGCCTTGTTTTTTGATATCCTCTAAAACTTTGACATGTTCGCCCTTTCGTCCGGAAACAACCGGCGCTAAAATTTGCAGTTTAGTTCTTTCCGGGTATTCCAAAATTCTGTCGACCATTTGTTCTATTGTTTGCGACGAGATTTCCACCCCATGATTTGGACAAACCGGATGACCGATACGTGCAAATAATAACCTTAAATAGTCATAAATTTCCGTGACGGTTCCAACCGTTGATCGCGGGTTCCTGCTCGTTGTTTTCTGATCAATGGAAATTGCCGGTGACAACCCTTCAATAGCATCGACATCCGGCTTATCCATTTGGCCAAGAAATTGCCTGGCATAAGCAGATAACGATTCAACGTAACGTCTTTGACCTTCCGCATAAATCGTATCAAAGGCAAGCGACGACTTCCCTGATCCGGATAACCCTGTTACAACAACAAGTTTGTCTCTTGGAATCGTTACATCAACGTTTTTTAAATTGTGTTCGCGCGCACCTTTTACAATAATATTTTCTAGTCCCATACAGGTCATCCTTCCGCTTTAAGTTCCAAAATGATGTCCCTTAACTCAGCAGCTCTTTCGAAATTCAATGCTTTTGCAGCTTCTTTCATTTCTTTTTCCATATTTTCTATAGCCTTTTCGCGTTCAGCTTTGTTTAAGTTGCTTAGATCAGGCGCTTTATTATATTCCTCAACCTCTTCAGCCACATGCGTTGCCTTAATTAAATCAGGGATATTCTTTTTAATCGTTTGCGGTGTGATGCCGTGCTCTTCATTGTAAGCATTTTGGATTTTCCGGCGTCTTTCTGTTTCATCGATTGCAACTTTCATAGAATCCGTCATTTTATCCGCATACATAATGACGTGTCCATGGGCGTTTCTTGCTGCCCGGCCAATCGTTTGGATCAGTGATCTTTCCGCACGCAAAAAGCCTTCCTTATCAGCGTCTAATATCGCCACTAATGAAACTTCCGGGATATCAAGTCCTTCACGCAGCAGGTTAATCCCGACAAGAACATCAAAAGCGCCCATACGTAAATCACGGATAATTTCAATCCGTTCAAGCGTTTTGATTTCTGAGTGCAAATAGCGTACTTTAACGCCCATATCATTTAAATAGTCTGTTAAGTTCTCAGCCATCTTTTTCGTAAGTGTTGTCACCAGCACTCTTTCATTTTGTTCAACACGTTTGTTAATTTCCCCAAGCAAGTCATCAATTTGCCCTTCTATCGGGCGGACATCAATCGTTGGATCCAATAAGCCTGTCGGTCGGATAATTTGTTCGACCGGCTTAGGAGAATGCTCGAGTTCATAAGGTCCGGGTGTAGCTGAGACATATAAAATCTGATGAACATGATCTTCAAATTCGGCAAACTTTAACGGCCGGTTATCTTTTGCGGATGGCAGCCTGAATCCGTGATCAACAAGAACACTTTTCCGGGCCTGGTCTCCGTTATACATCCCGCGGATTTGCGGCAGCGTAACATGAGATTCATCTATCATAATAAGAAAGTCTTTCGGAAAATAATCAAGCAGCGTATAAGGCGTTGACCCTGCTTCTCTTAATGATAAGTGCCGGGAATAGTTCTCAATGCCTGAACAAAAGCCCATTTCTTGCATCATTTCAAGGTCATAATTCGTTCTTTGCTCAAGTCTTTGCGCTTCAAGCAGTTTCCCCTGTTCTTTTAATTCAGCCAGCCGGTCTTTAAGCTCATCTTCGATCCGTTTGATTGCTTTTTTCATTTTCTCTTCTCTTGTGACGAAGTGAGATGCCGGATAGATAGCAACATGGTCTCTGAGGCCGATAATTTCGCCCGTTAACGCATCAATCTCGGTAATTTTATCAATTTCATCACCAAAAAATTCAACACGAATGCAATGCTCATCCCTTGATGCCGGGAAAATTTCAACAACATCGCCGCGAACCCGGAAAGTCCCCCGGACGAAATTAATATCGTTACGGTCGTATTGGATATCTACAAGCTCTCTTAGCATTTGATCACGGTCTTTTTCCATGCCGACTCTTAATGAAAGAACAAGCGCGCCGTATTCTTCCGGTGAACCTAAACCGTAGATACAGGAAACGCTGGCAATAATAATCACATCATTCCGTTCAAATAAAGAGCTTGTTGCCGAGTGGCGAAGCTTGTCAATCTCATCATTGATGCTTGCATCCTTTTCTATATACGTATCCGACTGCGGAATATAAGCCTCAGGCTGATAATAATCATAGTAACTGACAAAATATTCAACAGCATTATTTGGAAAGTATTCCTTAAACTCACTGTACAATTGTCCAGCGAGTGTTTTATTATGTGCAATAATGAGTGTGGGTTTATTCACCTGCTGGATAACGTTCGACATTGTAAATGTTTTACCGGTACCTGTTGCACCAAGCAGTGTCTGATGCTTTTTATTAGCTTTGATTCCTTCAACAATTTCTTGTATCGCTTTCGGCTGGTCGCCCTGAGGCTGATACTTAGAAACAAGCTCAAATCCCATCTCATTGCCTCCAATATCACATTATCGTGGTTACCATTATAGCACAGATAATGTGGTTATCTACAAACAATACGAACTGATATTCGAAAAATGAGCCAACTTTATTTTGAAACAACGATTTTACCTGCTATTATCATTGACGAAGATTGCCTTAGGCAAACCTTATCTTTTCATTACATTTATAAACAAAAAATCTGTACCATGTGCTTCTGCATGATACAGATTAGTTTATTTTAAGAGCGACATCTTCTTAGCGAGGACATAGCCCGCCAGTACGGATAGAATACCTAAGACGATGGTGTACCAAGGCATCGCAAAACGGATTAATAAAACAATTGTAATTAATAGAGTTAAAATCGGCCCGACGTATGCATTAAAGGTAACCCTTAATAGAGCCATCGTGACTAACCCAGGTGCAAAAATCGCTAAAATTATAATTAGAAACAACAATCGAGATTCGTTATGAAAAACTTATAAACCTTTATGAGATGTTCAAAAAGTCCGGGAAAATAGCTTGGATCTTTTTGTCCTCCTTTTTGAACACACACTTTATGTTTTATAATGTTGCCGTTTTTCGCTAACGACTTTCCTCCCGTTCACTTAAAATCTATTAGGAATGCTTCGTTGCAACAAAATGAAACATTTCCCTGGTGATGTCAAAAATTATTGTGACCTTGCCTTCAAATAAGGCTTTCTTCTATCGAGTTCCAGAAATAATAGTCCGATTGTATGATAATCTCCTTCATGAATTGAACCCCTTTCAAAGCGAGGTTCCCCGCTGACATCAACGACCTCAACTTTACAATAAGCCATATTGCTTTGCAAAGCTTGATAAAAATCCTTTTCTGTCAGAACGTCCTGATCATTTACCTTTTTAATGATTTCGCCTTCTCTTAAATTCATACGGTCGGCCGGTGAGTGAGGAATAACGCCAATAATCATTAATCCATCTGATTTTGTTGAGAAGAAGAATGGCCTTTTCTCTAATTGATATTGGTGAACAAATACAAGAATGAGTCTGCTGATCATCGCAAATGCCGCGGCAACGATAATAAATGCCTTCATGTCCCATAGGAGTCCGGCACCGGCAATAACAGCTGTTAAAACACTAATTAATAATAACCATATACCCGTTTCTTTAACCGCTCTTTTTGGCAATGAATAGGTGATTAACTGTTGTAAACCGATTCCTAATGGAAAAAGGACAAACCCAAAATTTGCCCCCGGACTTAGAGGCCACCAGCCGTGATGATTAAGCCCCCCGGTCGTTGGCATTAGGAAAAACAGCGGTACAATCCATAAATAACTGGCCTCATGAGCCCCTACTTTCTTCCCGCGTTTACTATTAATAATACGCGGAGATGTTTGCTTATGCCCCCAAAAGAGGACAAGAAAGCTTTCGATAAATAAACTGACAAGAAAAAATAAACTAAAGGACAAATAGGAAACATGATAAATATCGTTCAACCAACTATTAATCAATGAAACGCCCGTATCAAAATGTGGAAGAAGGTCGCTGATAATCATAGTCATACCTAAAATGATCGCAGGAGACAAATACCGCAAACGGAGTGTTAACATAACTAACAAATGGCAAATAACCATGAGAACAATGACACCGCTTGGAAGAGAAACACCCATAATAAGCAAAGCTACAGTCCCTATTAACCCCATAATAAGGCTTGGAGCAATACTTGCAAAAATATTATTAAACACCCCATACACTTTAACACCAAAGGAAACCCGTTCTCTTCTCACACGTTGATAACCAAATAGAACGAGTCCAATCAATAATAAATAAAATAACGGATTATAAAAAAGTGTTAAAATACCCTTTAAGATATCTATGACCATTTGATAACACCTCCAAAGATAAACTTGAATTCCGTCAAGGAGAACGTATTGTTATGTAAATAGACCTTGATTAAAATTTTATAAATTCATATAAAACTATTATACCTTTATAACGACATAGAAAACTAGCCAAACACAATAAAAAAGGATATCCGTATTACATTTACGGATATCCTTCGACGTTTATAAACAAAATCCTTTTTATTTCTCGGGAAATAAAAATTTTATCTAATTAGATCGTGTTCAAAAAGGAGGACAAAAAGAGCCGACACTGGCTAAAAACGTCACGTCCATGTGACAACGCCAGTACTAGCACGTCCTGTGCGTCGGAAGTTCAAGGAAGCGCCGTCTCCGAGCACCGGAGTGTATGCCTTTAAATACGTGAGGAGCGGAGGAGCACCGAGCGATGCTTCTCGAACTACTGCGAGCTGCGACGAGAAGTTGGCGATACGCCTATGAATATGCTACGGGCGCAGGAGCACTTATCCCGCAGTCTCGACAGCTATTTTTCCCGGACTTTTTGAACATCTAAAAGAATTTTGATCTATTTTGCAACAGATTTCTTTTTATGATTGACTTTTTCAGCTATCACGTGAAGTGCCTCTTTTAACTGTAAATCATTATCTGGATTTTCAATCGCCTTTAAGGTGCCCATCTGCAGAAAGCCGGCTGTTTTTTTATCAATTGATCCTGTCACAGGAAGGTGATTCTTCTTTTGAAAAGCACGGACAGCCAAATCTGTTTGTTTATCAAAATAACCGTCTTCGCGGCCCGGATCGAATCCTGAGCCTTTTAACATGAGCTGAGCATCCTTTATTTTTGAACTTGTATGATCATAGCCTAATACTTTACCCTTATCTAATGATAATGGTGATACATAGAAATAATCAGGCTGCTTGACTTCAATCGTTGGTTTAATTCCCTTTTTATGAATCCAATGACCGTCTGGCGTCAACCATTTAAACGTTGTCAATTTAAGTTCGCTGCTGTCTTCCATTTGAATACCTTGCTGCACAGTACCTTTACCAAAAGACTTTGTTCCAATAATCGGGTATCCGCCTGCCTCTTTTAAAGCACCTGACAATATTTCTGATGCGGATGCCGTTCCGCCGTCAATAAGAGCTGTGATGGGATAAGGCTTCTTTCTTTCTAAAGAAGAGG
The DNA here is from genome assembly GCF_042665295.1 of Scopulibacillus cellulosilyticus. Lineage (NCBI taxonomy): Bacteria > Bacillati > Bacillota > Bacilli > Caryophanales > Sporolactobacillaceae > Scopulibacillus > Scopulibacillus cellulosilyticus. Next base: position 24,287 of record NZ_JBHTCO010000016.1, on the reverse strand, counting down.
TGTAGCTTTGACGTTTACCATAACGATTTTCAATTTGCACAATCGGTTTGTCTTTCGTAATAAACTGGCTGGCAATATGTTCGACAGCTTCTAAGTAACCGCCGGGATTATTTCTGACATCAATAATTAATCCGTCCATCCCGCGATCCTCAAGTTTCCTTAAAGCATCATTAAATTCCTTGTCAGTTCTTTCATTGAAAGACGTAATATTAATATAACCAATATGCTTACGGTCTTGTTTCATCATCTTAGAATAAACTGTTTTCAAAGGAATTTCATCACGCTTAATATTAAAAGACAGTGTATGGGAAATACCCGGTCTTTTTACTTGAAGATGAACAACCGTCCCTTTTTTACCTTTAATTTTTGAAACAGCCTGGTTGATGCTGAGACCTTGGGTCGTTTTGCCATCAATAGCAATAATTTGATCATTAGACTTTAACCCGGCTTTTTCCGCAGGCGACCCTTTAATTGTTGAAACAATGCTAATTTTCCCATTCAATGATTGAACTTCGGCACCAATCCCTTTAAAAGATGACGAAAGTGACTGTGTGAACTCTTTCGCATTCTCCGGATCCATATAGCTTGAAAAAGGGTCATGGAGGGCTTCAATCATCCCCTTTATCGCACCGTCATAAAGCTTGTCCCCGTCCACTTTCTTATAATAGTTTTTCTCTATTAAGTCGTGGATAGAAATGATCTTTTGCGCCTCACGATTACCCGAAGCACCTTCGTTAACAGATTGTTTCACTTGCTTATCCTTATCATATAATCTAACAGCGGCGAAAGATCCGCCCGCTCCGATAATTAAGGATATAACGATAAGCAAGGCGACAATTTTACCACTGAACTTCATACACGACACCCCTCGTTTAAAGAAAAAGCATCACACCTGTTGATGATGCGATGCTTTTACAAATTGTGTCCCATTCACAACCTGTCCAGTTGCTTTGGATAATAATCTATATGCGAAAACTTTTTATTATATGACGATAATTAAAAAGTCAGGATGTTATTTAAAATACAATTTAGTTCAGGTAATCCACAGGGTTGACAGTACCCGGATGCGGCGGCGGATTCCAAGGACCCTTATAAAGCTCAAAATGCAAATGCGGTCCTGTCGAATTACCTGTACTTCCCATATGTCCGATCGTTTGCCCTTGGGAAACATGCTGTCCTGCTGAAACATTATAACCTTCCATATGCGCATAAACAGTTGTATAAAGCTGACCATTAATATGATGGGAAATCATTACAACATTTCCGTAACTGCTAGATTTATAGGCTCTGAAAACAATGCCATCCGCTGCTGCATGAATAGGCGTACCCGCACTGTTCGCAATATCGATACCCGGATGAAACCCGCCATCGCGCGGCCCATAAGGCGAGCTGATTGTTCCTGCAGCCGGCCAAGCAAATGTTGCGCTGCCGGAATGAGATGACGAATCTTTTTCACCAGATGATGGCGAACCCGTATCAGCCGGTGACGATTGAGTACTTGAATCACTGGACCCATTAGAAGTTGACGCCGATTTAACCGCGGTATTCGGCTTATGATCATGGCTGTCCTTAGTTTCAGGTTGATTGTCTGATTGATTGCTTGATTTGGCTTCAACCTCTGGCTTATCATGCTGTTGGGATTTTTCTGCTTCAGCTTTTGCTTGAGCTTTTTCCTTTGCTGCTTCTTCGTCCGCCTTTTTCTTTGCTTGAGCATCATTCCAGTCAGATAATTGACCTTTTAAAACTTTTTCCTGGGCGGCTAAATTATCAGCTTCTTCTTTTTTACTCATAATATTGTCGTTAATATCATTGGCCTGAGCCTTTAATTGCTTACTTAACTGTTCTTTTTTAGCTTTTTGGTTATCAAGTGAAGATTTAAGGGATTTTAGATCAGCCAAAGCGCTTTGAACCTGTTTCAACTGCTGATCAACTGTCTCTTTATTCTTTTTCACTTTATTCTGATCTGCTATTTGATCATTAATTATTTTTTTATCTTGTTTAGTAATGGAACCGATGGCAAGCGCCCGGTCAACAAAATCTCCAAAACTTTCAGAACCTAGCAGCACTTGCACGTAACTGCCGGAACCGCCGTCTATGTATATAGACTTCGCTCTATCTTTTAAGAGTCCTTTACGTTTATTAATCCTCTTTTGGATTTTCTTAATTTCTTTTTTTAACTGTTCAATTTGATTCTGTATACTTGTTACTTCAGCATGTTTATCAGAAATTTGCCGGCTCATCGATTGAATTTTTTTATTAACTTCATCTAATTGAGCTTGTAAATCACTTTGCTTCTTCCCGTTCTCTTGAAGTTTCTGCTCAGCCTTATTTAATTTGCCTTGATTTAAGTCCTGTTTCTTATGTACTGAATCGATACGGTTCTGAATATCAGAGCCTGTATCGGCAAAAGCGCTGGCGCCGGAATAGGCTAACGCGGTCGTTACCGTTAACCCAAGCGCCAAAGCCGCTCGATAGATCGCTGACTTCATCCTTATTCTCCCCTAACCGCTATCATTCTATTTTTATGTATTTATTTATTAAAAAGGATGATAGGCGGTGTAAGAATTCTTTCAACTACACCGCCGGCTGTCCTTTATGCTTTCAGGAATTTGCGCATTGAGCTCAGGCTGCCCCAAACACCAATAACTGCCCCAATCACAAACAGCAAAATACCGAGATATAATGACATCGTGCTGTACGGTACCAGTTTCAAAAAGAATGTTGAAAGTTCACTGCTGAGTTTTTCATAGACTGCCCGGTAGCCAATCAGGATTAATAATATCGGGATGACCGAACCAAGGATGCCGAGAAGAAGTCCTTCGATAAAGTACGGCCATCTGACAAAGCCATTGGTGGCACCTACGAGTTTCATAATTTCAATTTCTTTTCTTCTCGCCATAATCGTTAATTTAATCGTGTTAGCAATTAAGAAAATGGATGTAAACAGTAACCCGACAATAAGAACAATACCAACACTTCTGGCTATGCCAACAAATTTGAAGAGTTTTTCTACTGTGCCTTTTCCATATCTTACCTGTCCAACATATTGGAAGTGTTTAACTTCATTTGCAACTGTTATCGTTTGTTTGGGCTGCTTAGTTTTTAAAATAAATGTATCAGGCAAAGGATTTTCCTTTTTTAAATCGGCAAAAACACTGCCGTCCTTGCCCATACTGTGAATCAAATTGTTAAGTCCTTCTGTTTTTGATTGATACTGAACCGACTGTACATCAGGAACCTTTTCCAGCTTGTCCTTCAGCTGCATTTGATCAGTATGATTCGCCGACGGATCAACATAGACTCTGACCTCAACATCATTCTCAATTTGCTTCGCCATCTGATTAATATTAACCATTACAGTTAAAAACAGCCCGACGAGAATAAGTGAAACAGTGACAGCACTGATCGAAGCAAAAGTCATCCAGCCGTTTCTTCCCAGGTTCTTAACGCCTTCTCTGGCATGCCGGCGCAAAATTCTAAGCTTCATAGCCGTATTCACCTCGCAATTCGTCACGGACAATCATACCGTCTTCAATGGCGATGACCCGTCTTTTCATCGTGTTAACAATGCTTTTATTATGGGTTGCCATAACAACAGTCGTACCGCTTCTATTAATTTCTTCAAAGATATCCATAATACTCCAGGCATTTTCAGGGTCAAGGTTACCAGTTGGTTCGTCCGCAATAACGACTGAAGGATTGTTAACAATTGAACGGGCAATGGAAACGCGTTGATGTTCACCACCGGAAAGTTCATCAGGAAAGGAGCGTGCCTTATGCTGTAATTTAACAAGGTCTAAAACTTCCATGACACGAGTGCGAATATTGCGGGGATGCTCTTCTATGACTTCTTGCGCAAAGGCAATATTTTCATAGACTGTGAGCTTTGGGAGCAACTTAAAGTCTTGAAAAACAACACCGATTTGTCTTCTCAATTTCGGCACTTGACGGTTTTTTAACTTTGTAATATCAGTGCCGTTAAAATGAATAGTGCCTTTTGTCGGCTTAACTTCCCGGTACATGAGCTTAACAAAGGTTGATTTCCCTGCACCGCTTGGTCCGACAATATATACAAATTCACCTTTATCTATAGAAATATTGATGCCGTTAACAGCCATAACCCCATTGGGATAGGCCTTCCAGACATCTTTCATTTCAATCATCCGATTATTCGTCATTAATTTACTTCCTACCCCTTTTCTATACAAATAACTTTATTTATTATTCTACATATTTAGTCAAAATATCTCTAATATAGCTGAAAAATAACCTAAAACATATTATAACATCCATTCTCGACAAGTTAAGACAAAATTGTATTACATTTTCATTTCACTGAGATAACATAAAAAAGGGTAAAAGAAGTTAAAAATGACAGTTTTTATGCATCATTTTAATAACAAAATGAAGGTTATTTGTCCAATAAGGGTGGAAAAAGATGACTGTTTGCAGGTATAAATTTTTACAAGGGGTCATAAAATAACAGTAAGCCAATTACTACTTATTTATTTTGTAAGGATCACATTTTTTACTCTTCAATCATACAATATAAAAAGATTTGATGGGCACTTCACACTATTTATCCGTTATCCATAGGATAGAGGGAAGGAATTTTTATCATTCATAAGGAGGTCTGCCTATGTCCAGTAAGAGAAAAGATAACTTCTTAAAAGCTGAACTTCAAATGAATACAGCTTTAAATCCAGAGATGAATATTTTTCCAGAGGATGGTCGCAACATCGAACAACATTTGTCATTTTTCAATGAAACAACTCAGGCCCAATCTACATTGTCAGATGATGAAGCATAAGCTTCGATTTCCCCGTTCTTAAGGGGAAATCATTCCTTTCCTTTTTATTAACATAACTTAGATTAAAAAATATAAACATTTTACTCCAACATAAAAGCAGTATCCCTTATTAAAAATCATTGTATTCAAAAGCCCGGAACAGTTCAGTTCCGGGCTTTCATATACGTTAAAAAGTCTGTGCCTTTTAAATCGGCAAATTTTCTTTATGATAATTGCGAGCGCAGATAAGCATCGATAAATTCATCAATTTCGCCGTCCATAACACTTTGGGTATTGCCTATTTCGACATTTGTCCGATGGTCTTTTACCATTGAATATGGATGGAAAACATATGAACGGATCTGGCTTCCCCAGCCAATTTCCTTTTGTTCGCCGCGAATTTCATCCAGTTCAGCTCTTTGCTTTTCAATCTCTAATTGATAAAGCTTAGCTTTCAGCATTTTCATTGCTTGTTCACGGTTTTTAATTTGCGAACGTTCCGATTGACATGTGACAACCGTATTTGTCGGTAAATGCGTGATCCTTACTGCGGAATCGGTTGTATTAACGTGCTGTCCGCCGGCGCCGCTTGACCGGTACGTATCAATCTTAAGCTCATCAGATTTAATATCAATTTCTACATCTTCATCCATTTCCGGGATCACTTCGCAGGAAACAAATGAGGTATGCCTTCTTCCCGACGAGTCGAACGGCGAAATCCGGACAAGACGGTGAACGCCTTTTTCCGCCTTAAGATAGCCGTATGCATTATACCCTTTAATAAGCAGCGTGACGCTTTTGACACCTGCCTCTTCACCCGGAAGATAATCAAGCGTTTCGACAGAGAAATTTTTCTTCTCAGCCCATCTTGTATACATTCGGAGCAGCATCGACGCCCAATCTTGTGATTCAGTGCCGCCGGCTCCCGGGTGCAATTCTAAAATGGCGTTATTTTTATCAAGAGGGTCGCTTAATAATAATGTGAGTTCAAAATCGTTAAAGTCTTTCTTTAAGCCCTTTAAATCAGCTTCAAGTTCTTTTTCAAGATCTTGATCATTTTCTTCTTTAACAAGTTCATATGCCGCTTCAAGATCACCGAAGCCTTCTTCAATATCCTTAAAAGCATTGACTTTATCCTTAAGGGCATTTGCTTCATTGATCACTTTTTGCGCCTCATTTTGGTCATCCCAAAAGTTCGGCATCGTCATTTTTTCTTCAAGTTCAGTAATACGGGCTTGTTTTTCCTCTAAGTCAAAGAGACCCCCTGAATTCTTGAAGACGTTCATTCATCTCCGTTAGTTCATGCTTAATCTCCGCTAATTCCATTGCTTCTCCTACTTTCCATGACAGTTTTTATATTTTTTGCCGCTTCCGCAAGGACACGGGTCATTGCGTCCGACACGATCTAACTTAACAATCGGGCTCTTCTTCTTTTTCTTTGGCTGCTCTTCCTCTTGCGGATTAACCGCTTGTCCTTCGGCAACCTTTTCCCGTTGAATATTGCCTTCAATTTCAGCCTTCATCAAGTAGTTAACAACTTCTTCTTCGATAGATGCGACCATTTCTTCGAACATTTTAAAGCCTTCCATTTGATATTCACGGAACGGATCAATTTGTCCGTAAGCACGCAGATGAATCCCTTCACGCAACTGATCCATTGCATCGATGTGGTCCATCCATTTTGTATCAACAGCGCGCAGTGTAATTACGCGTTCAAATTCTCTTAAACGTTCTTCGGTAAACTCTTCTTCTTTTCTATCATATTTCTTTAATGCCTTGCCATAGAGAAGTTCAATCATTTCTTCCGGTTCTTTGCCTTTAAGGTCGCCTTCCGTAATTTCACCTTCGTCAAAGATCAAGGCATTTAGATAATCGGCGATTTTCTGTAAATCCCATTCTTCAGGCACTTCTTCATCAGGTGTATGAGCTCGTACATGATTCTCAATGACTGAATGAATCATCCCTTCAATATCTTCCCGAAGGTTCTCTGAATCAAGCACTTCAGAACGCTGTTTATAAATAATTTCCCGTTGCTGGCGCATGACATCATCAAATTGAAGCAGCTGCTTACGGGCATCAAAGTTATTGCCTTCAACGCGTTTTTGAGCGGATTCAACAGAACGGCTGACAATTTTACTTTCGATCGGCTGATCATCGGCCATGCCTAAGCGCTCCATCATACCTTGCATGCGTTCTGAACCAAAACGGCGCATTAATTCATCTTCCATTGACAAATAAAATTGCGACATGCCGGGATCTCCTTGACGGCCCGAACGTCCGCGCAGCTGGTTATCAATCCGCCGTGATTCATGTCGTTCTGTACCTATAATATATAATCCGCCAAGCTCGCGAACCCCTTCGCCAAGCTTGATGTCCGTACCGCGGCCGGCCATGTTGGTGGCAATGGTTACAGCACCTTTTTGTCCGGCATTTTCAATAATCTCCGCTTCTTTCGCATGGTTTTTCGCATTCAAGACATTGTGCGGAATCCCGCGCTTCTTCAACATTTTAGAAATTAACTCAGACGTTTCAACCGCCACGGTGCCTACTAGCACAGGTTGTCCTGTTTTATGGGCGCGTTCAATTTCTTTAACTACCGCATGAAACTTACCTTCCATACTTTTGTAGATCAAATCCGGTTTATCGTCACGGATGACATCTTTATTTGTTGGCACAACAATAACATCCATATTATAGATGCTCTGAAATTCTTCTTCTTCCGTTTTCGCCGTACCTGTCATACCTGCAAGCTTATGGTACATTCTGAAGTAATTTTGGAAGGTAATGGTCGCAAGTGTCTTACTTTCACTCTGAATGACGAGACCTTCTTTGGCTTCGATCGCTTGATGCAAACCTTCGCTGTAACGGCGGCCTTTCATTAAACGGCCGGTAAATTGGTCAACAATGACGATTTCACCATCTTGGACGACATAATCAGTATCCCGATGCATGATCGCATGGGCCTTAAGAGCCTGATGGACGTGATGGTTTAATTGGACATTGCTGTAATCAAATAAGTTATCGATTTTAAAGAAATGCTCAGCCTTCGTCATACCTTCTTCTGTCAATTGAACAGACTTTGTCTTCAGATCGACCGTATAATCCTCTTCCTTTTTCAAAATACGGACAAACTGATTAGCCCGTACATACATATCCGTGGATTTTTCCGCATTCCCTGAAATAATCAATGGCGTCCGGGCTTCATCAATAAGGATGGAGTCCACTTCGTCAATAATCGCGTAATTTAACGGACGCTGCACCATCTCTTCTTTATACAGCACCATATTGTCACGCAAATAATCGAACCCGTACTCATTGTTCGTCCCATAAGTAATGTCAGCCGCATAAGCTTCCTTTTTCTCTTCTTCAGACATGCCGGGAACATTCAGACCGACTGTCAGACCCAAGAAGTTGAAAAGTTGGCCCATTTGTTCAGCGTCACGGGAAGCCAAATAATCGTTAACTGTGACAAGATGAACGCCCTTGCCTTCTAAAGCATTTAAATAAAGCGGCATTGTCGCAACCAACGTTTTACCTTCACCTGTTTTCATTTCGGCTATATTACCTTCATGAAGCGCGATCGCCCCAACAAGCTGTACATAATAAGGACGCATATTTAAAATCCGCGCTGCCGCTTCACGGACAACCGCAAACGCTTCAGGCAGAATATCATCCAGCGTTTCACCTTTTTCTAAACGCTGCTTAAATTCATCCGTTTTCGCCTGCAAATCTGAATCACTTAATATTTTATACTCGTTTTCCATAGCATCTATTCGATGAGCAATTTTCTCCATTTTGCTCAGTTTTCTAAGTCCCGGATCCCCGAGAACTTTTTTTATTAATCCCATCATGGTTTATACACCTCATCTTAGAGATAGACATTGACACTTTATCCCGGTGCAACTGTCCGTAAGACTCCCGCCTCAAAACGTTAGAGAATCATTGACGGTTAGACGGGAGATAACGGACAGTAACACCCCGATTTGTTCTACTAACCATCAGCGGGGATAAACAAAATCCTACTGATGGAAGTTTCACTTTATTATTTTAACAATTACAGTAGGGGTTTACAATTCACATTGTATTGAAGTAACCTTTTATTGTAAAAATTAAACACAATAAAACCGCCTATCGAACAACAGCCCGATAGGCGATTATCTTTATGCTAATCAAAAATGTTATTAACTTATACGCTTGGATGTTTTAGACCCTTTATATTATTCGGGTTCAATCAATCCGTAGCGACCGTCCTTCCTTTTGTAAACAACGTTAGTGTCACCGGATTCTGCATTAGTAAAGACGAAAAACGCATGGCCAAGCATGTCCATTTGTAAAATCGCCTCTTCCGTATCCATCGGCTTAAGGTTAAACCGCTTATTACGTACGACTTCAAAATCCGTATCCTCGTCATCCACCTCCGTATATGTAGCAGTAGTGGCTGAACCTTGATAGAGTTGGTTTAATTGTTGTTCACGGGTGTCCTGTCTCAACTTACGGTTCATTTTAGTTTTATACTTGCGTGTTTGCCTTTCAAGCTTTTCAACCACTAAATCAATTGCGGCGTACAAATCCTCATGGGATTCTTCTGCCCTTAAGAGAAGTCCTTGCATTGGAATTGTCACCTCAATAACCTGTTCATTATTGTGAACATGCATGTTAATATGAACATCCGATGCAAGCGGTGAATCAAAATACCTCTCTAATTTTTTGACCTTTTTCTCAGCGTAATCTCTCAGAGAGGGAGTCACCTCAATGTTTTCACCACGAATGTTGAAATTCATGTAGAACTCCTCCTTTCGTTTATATATATATTCGTTATTCCCTATTCATATCCCTTCAAAACATGTAGAATTTTAAAAAGGTTCTGAAGTGCCGTAAAAGTATTTTCTATAAACGAAGCTTTGATTTGGGATAACCTATTACCTATTCTTTCTTGTCCAGAAACACGCCATCTGTTGAGATACCTTGGTACATATTCTGATACTTGTTCGAGAATTGCCTTTTTCTCTTAAGCTGAAAACGGTCGTGATTAATATCATTTAAAATGCTGACCAACCCCTTGTTAATCCTTTCGTTAATTATAACGATTTCCTGACCCCACACCTTTTCTTCTTTAGTATATTTGCCGGTCATAGAGGATATAAGATTATCACGGCCGTCTAACAGACGCTCAATATGCAGGATTGTTTTATCACGGCCCTGCTTATTTCTTTGATAGTTTTCAATATGTCTATCCAGCTGTTGGGTTGTTTTATAAAGTTCATAGACAACAGACATTATGCCTGCCCGCCTTCGGTATATTTTTCCTTCCGGCACAGCTGAATGACCTGCTTCCATGTATCGCGGAATTCAGTCACTAATTCTGCTGCTTCATCTAAAATATCCGGGTTATTTTTCACGTTAGCCTCTATTAACAGGCGGTGAATATATTCATAGAGCGGCAGCATATGTTCAGAGACAGGCTGGCTCCGGTCAAGCGTCACCATCAGCTCATGAATGATGCTTTGCGCCTTAATCAACTGTTCATTTTTTACTTGGATATTTTTATTAACCATAGCTTTTTTGCCCTGTTTTATAAACTTAAGACAGCCATTATACAGCATCAATGTCAATTCACCTGGTGAAGCTGTTGTCACTGAATTTTGCTGGTAGGCTTGCTGCGGTTTCATAGGCATGATTTCTCCCCCTTACTCATTACGCTCCGCCGCCAAATTGCTGCTGCAGGTAGGTTGCCTGCTGATTTGCCTGCTCAATCGCCTGTTCCATCGCGGTAAATTGCTTATAATATTGATTCTCAACGCCATTTAAGTGGTCCTGGAAAGTTTTAATTCTATCATTTAAATCATCGAGACTTCTGCCTAGTGAAAATTGACTGTCAACCATCGTCGAATTACCGGCTTTTTGTTTGATCTGATTCATCGCATCCTTGATTGAATCATCAATGCGCTTAGCGATCCCTTCAGAATCAAAATTATCACCGCTCTTCGTGAAAAGATCCATCACTCCTTGAGGATCATCAGTAACCGCCTGCTTGAGCTTATCAGGATCGATGATTAATTTGCCATTATCCCTATAATCACTGGATGTCGTCATACCGATTTTAGCCAATTGATCAGCTTTTGAATCAACGCCTTTGACCGGACTGTAGAAAGCCTTCCGCATTTGAGTGAGCACATTCGATAAAATACTATCATTATGGAGCATGCCGCTCTTAGCCTTATCTTCCCACAGCTTAATATCATCATCTTTCATATCTTTTTTCTGGTCATCTGTAAGCGGCGGATAATCGCGGTTTTGTGTCTCTGAAATTTTTGCGTTTATTTGACCGATCACATCATTGTATTTATTAATATAATCGGTAATTTTTTTATAAACGGCATCTGTGTCGCTTTCAACGTTAATTGTTACTGTCTCGTTATCAGGGCTATTATTTTTTAAATTAAAGGTGACGCCGTTAACGGTGAATGAATTGGAATGGCGGGTTGTTTGCAGGCCATTCAGTGTGAAAGATGCGTCCTTGCCGCCGGTTTCTTTTGTTGTATCGAGTTTGAGTGTGTTTATTAAAAGGTTACCTGTAAATTCCATTTCCGGGCCATCTTCATTCATATTGCCCGTATCCGTCCGTGTAAAGGAAACTTTACCGGTTGATTGATCATAAAAAGCATTAACACCTAAATCTGAACTATTAATGTCTTTTAAAATATCATTTAAAGACTTCGATTGGTCAAAATTAAACTCCTTTTCAACCGGTTTCCCGTCCTGATCATAAGTCGTAATTTTAAAATCTATTGGATCTTCCATGCTTAACGGCGGTTGAAACCTGTCTTGCATCTCACTTAAGCTTTTATCCGGATCAAAATCATTGCCAGCAATCCTGCCCGTACTTTGATTATGAGCAGAAGTCGCCAAATCAACACCGGATAACGTATACGTCGCATTACCAATGTTGCCGCCTGCCGTTGCTGTTACCTTCGAATCATCAGATGATGACGTCTTCTTTGTCAAATATGTAGATTGCAATTTCATATCCAATGTCATCTTGCTTAAATCATCAAGCAGCTTGTTCATGTCACGATAATCATCCCTTTGCCACTCAAGCTTCTGCTTATCCTGGTTCATCTTATCAAGCGGCTTCCGCTCCGCCTGCATCAACTTATCGACCATGCTATCTATATCCATACCGCTTGCTAAACCGCTGATCCGTAAAGGGCTTCCTATCATATTGATCACCTCTTAAGCTTCTATGTTTTATATCGGAGGGTAGTATGGATTTTTGAAGGATTTAGATAAAGAAGCATAAGATTAATTTGACTGCTTTATTCTTACTATCCCGCCATTTCTTGGGCATAATTATAATTATAACTATTTGAAAATAATGACTTATCTTAAGAGGTGATGCTATAATGAATAAGAAGAAATGTATTAAAGGAGGTAAAAACATGCAACATATAGGGCTCCGTTTTTCAAAAGAATCAAATCAATTAAGCGGAAAGCGAAATGTTCATAGAAGTCCCATTCCTTCAACATATATAAAGAAGGCAAGGAGGGATATTAATAACGCCAAAGCTTCTTTAACTAGACCTTCTACAGATATTATGGAACTTTTTGGTGTATTTGGAGAGGATCCTAGTGGAAAGTCATTTGAAGAAATTCGTGAAGAAGCAAAAGAAAAATACTATGCATGGAAAAAGCAGGAGGGGAAATTTTAATTGGATTGTTTTTGGGTTGATACAAATATAATTATTAGCTTTTTAATCAAACGAGGACAGCACTCTATTGCATCAAAAGAGATTATGCAAAAGGTTCAAGATGATGAAATTGCCTTGTATCTTTCTCCTATTGTTGCAGCAGAGTGTTGTTTTATTTTAAGAAAGGTTTATAAAAAAGAACGTGAAGAAATTGCCAATATTTTAACACGATTATTTGAACAACCAGGCTTTTTAGGGGATGATAAACGATTAATTATTGAGGCTATCGGTGCATTAAAAATTAATAGCCGTATATCTTTTGAAGATGCTTATATTGCCGCAACCGCCAAAAATCATAGTGAAAATAAAATTCTAACCTATAACGAGCGTGATTTTAAAAAACTTGGTGTCGAATTTTATACTCCTGATAGACTTATATAAAAGTTTACTCGAAATATACCCCTTTTACAGCCCAAACAGAGTGTCAAAATGATATTTCTTGTGTAAATCTAAAATGGCTAAATGAGGTAGATAACCATTTTCTAAAGCCTCTTGTAAACCCCGATGTTGCTTTTTCGTTTCGTACTCAAAAATAAATTCTTCATTTCGATAAGTTAAAGTGCCAACATAATACCGTTGCCTTTTCTCTACATCTTACCAAATACATAATGTTTATTTGATCTCTCACTATTTTTTATTTTTATAGGTTGTGATATCGTATAATTTTTTTACATTTACTTTTCTTTTTTAATATAGAAGGGTATGTAAAGTTTGGTAAACTTTAATACTTTTATTAATATCAATTTAAAGGATTTCACTTTCTTTCTTTGAAAGAACCCCTTTTACTTTTTAACTGTTTAACGAACCAAAAAAGAGATCCCAAATTTGGGACCTCATAATTTATTAACGAAGAAGCTGCAAAACGCCTTGCGGTAATTGATTGGCTTGAGCCAACATAGATTGTGCAGCTTGGTTAAGGATATTGTTCTTAGTAAAGTTCATCATTTCTTTGGCCATCGTGCCACAATTACTTTCATAATTGACAAGACTATATCTTCACCCTCAGAATGATCTGTTAGGGGCCGGGCACTTCGGACAGGTTTCTGCCCTACGGATTTCATCACCATAGTATTCACGTTAGGTGGTCTATCCTAGTCGTTGAACCTTCTCCATCCTTTCGGAACAGGAGCTTGGCTGCTGATTGCCCAATTCTTTCATTTTTTAAACGTTCACGTTTGCCGTTTCCAGCTCCGTTGTCGTATGAAAGACTTTAGGGGTTTCCAGCAATTCACCCGATTATAATCACTAACCGTTACCAGTTAGGACGACTGTGCTTGTTACCGCTTAAGCGGCTAAAGCATAATCAACATCCCTAATACGTGATTCAGCTGCAGTTATATTCTCATCAGACGTTCCAAGATTATTAATGGTATGTTCAAGACGGTTTTGAACTGCACCAATTTTTGATCTTTGCGTTGAAACTTTATTAATGGCATTATCAATTGTTGTGATGGCTTTATTTGCTGCATCTTGAGAAGAAGAAATATCAATACCGCCATTTACAATAGTGTCACCATCAGTTAGTGCATTTCCATCCTTATCACCAGAACTAATTTTTTCTGCGCCATCTTTAACTTTAAGATTAATAGCTCCAGAAGTAGTATCTTTTTCAGCTACTACATCATTAGTGCTATAGTATCCATCATTGACCCAGATACCTTTAACATTATCTCCACTTTTTAATACATTTGTATCTCCAGAAACTGTTAAATCATTTCCATCCCTATCTTTTACTTTTATGTCTGTTTCAGTACCTGCAGTATATTTTCCTGCTACGTTTAAAGAGTCAGAATCCATTTTATCTAAGTTAATAGTAAGATTTTGGTCTGCATTTGCCCCAACTTGGAATGTAGCCTTAAAGTCACCAGCAAATAGTTTTTGTGTATTAAAATCAGTATTCTTTGAAATATCATTAATAGCATTCGCTAATTGATCAACTTCTTGTTGAAGTTGTTTGCGGTCGTCAGCTGTATTCGTATCGTTTGCTGATTGAACGGCTAATTCACGCATTCTTTGCAGCATATCTTGTGTTTCATTTAAGGCGCCTTCACCGGTTTGAAGAAGTGAAACACCATCTTGCGCGTTCCGTTGAGCTTGTTCAAGTCCTTTGATTTGACCGCGCATTTTTTCTGAAATTGCAAGTCCTGCAGCATCATCGGCTGCGCTGTTAATACGCATACCTGATGATAGTTTTTGCAATGCTTTTTGTGTGTTGTTACCGTTAATTTCTAGTTGGCGGTTGGCATTTAACGCCGCAATGTTGTGATTAATAATCATTTCGTTTTCCTCCTTGAAAAACAAGTGTTCCCACGTCCTTGTGGTTTGTTCGAACAATGTTAAGGCGCGCCCTGTCTATTGTTCTACACTTTATATATCGGAATTAGAGGAAAAGTGTTTAATAGCTTTTTATTGTTTCTTTAATGATTTTAGGCTTTCTAAAAGGTTGTTGGATAAACTAGTGTTTGCGGCTTGATTATTTTCTTGCTGAATAGATAAATATATTTCCTTTCGATGAATATCGATGTACTTTGGCGCTTTTATACCGAGCTTCACTTGATCGCCTTCGATGCCAAGAATTTGTATTTCGATATCGTCGCCAACCATAAGGGATTCGTTTGGTTTTCTTGTTAGAACAAGCATGTTATCCCTCCTGACCATTCAATTGAGTTTGCAGAAGCGGCTGCCTAACTTTATAGTTGCCATTGTTTAAAACAACCTGCTTGCCAAGTTGTTGCTTAGGATTAATGAGTACCGGCGCACATAGGTTAACGGTTGACATCTCAAATGGTTCCTTCACTGAAACAATCGAGTAAACATTGATATCGTTTTTGCTTTGAAAACAGAGTTGTTCAACAAGGGCATCAGAAATCTCAAATTCATAATCCTTAAAAAATAGAAAGGGTGAAACAATGATAAAAGCTGTGTTAGAAGTTTTAATAGATTGTAAAATATGAAAAGGGGTTCCTTCCGCAAACGGGAGAACAACAAATTGCCTTTCTTCTAAAAATCCCGGTATGCCATTTGGGAACGTGATGATTTCCTCTTGTTCTATCGTTTGTATGCCTGTATATTTCGTTTTAATTTCCATTTCACATATCCTTTCTAATCTTGATAAATCCTCAAATTAAAATTAAACATCTTCAAACAACAATGACAATATTTAACTATAATGAAAGCGCCCTTTCATTAGGACGCTTCATTTGATAACTTTGAAACTTATTATTTTATAAAATCAACAAGCGACGGCTGCATGATTTGCCCGCCAACCGAAAGCGCGGCACGGTAAACACTTTCTTGCTGTGTCAGGTTAATAATCACTTTCTCAAAATCAGCATCTTCATTATTCGACATCACTTTCTCAGCGATTTCCTGCTGCTGGTCAAGGCGGTTATCCAACATGTCAATCCGGTTCATTTTAGCGCCCAGTTCCGATCTTGCTGAACCGACTTCATCAAGATGCTGGTCGATTTTCCCTAAGAAGCTGCTTATATCTTGGCTTGAAGATGACGGGTCTAACAGCTTCTTCTGAAGAGCATCTAAATCATCAAATAAACCTTGGTTAAAAACAGAATTCGGATCTACATTGATATCCACATTAATACCGTCATTGACTTCAACTGAAAAATGATTCGTTGACGGATCAGCACCTTTAAAAGTTACATCTACTTTACTGATATAAGTGGGCGGATCGCCGACTGCTTCGCCTTTTTCATTAAGATTCAATGGTTTTTGATCTGTCCTTTGGCCGTTAAAAATATATTTGCCGCCGACTTGCTGGTTGCCGATGGTCGTCAGCTGCTGCTTGAGCTGATCAATTTCATCGTTGACTGCTTTTCTTTGTTCAGCATTATATGTATCGTTACTGGCTTCCACCGTTAGTTCACGGACACGCTGAAGCACTTGATTGACTTGATCCAGATTGCCGTCTGATGTGTCGAGCCATTTATGAGCTTCGGAGAGATTCCGTTTAAATTGTTCAACATGGTTAACATCCCCCCGGTAAGAAATCCCCATGACCGCAACAACCGGATCTTGTGAAGGACGGGTGATTTTTTTTCCTGAAGCGAGCTGTTGCTGGTATTGAGCAATTTTCTCATAGCTTTTGCCAAGCTGTCTTAATATGTTTTGTGACATCATCCCCTGCGTCACACGCATAATAATCACCTACACTCCCATTTTGTTGATAATGGTATCAAGCACGTCGTTCATGACATTTATCATTTTAGCTGAAGCTGTATAGGCTTGTTGGTACTGAATCAAGTTTGTCATTTCCTCATCAAGCGAAACACCGCTGACTGACTGGCGCTGTACGTTGGCATTTTCCACCAATATACCTGTGTTCTTAGCCATGCGCTGCGCTGTTTGACTATTAACGCCAAGATCACCGATCAAACTTTGCAAATAACTTTTAGCAGTTCCTTTTGTCCCATCATTAAAAGTTAATGTTTGATCTGAAAAAACTTTTTCTAAATCATTAACGATTGAGTTATCGCCTATTGGTGCACCGGGTTTCCGGGTGGCAATGTTATTCAAAGAATTTTCAATGTCATCTGATATTTTAATGTTCTTAGCCGCGCCGTCTTTTTGGTCAACACCGCTGAAAAAGCCGACACCTTGTTTGGAACCGTCGTGACCTTGCCCTTGTTCATGAATCTTATTAAAAGCTTGGGCAAATGTGTATGCCATATCGTCAAGTTTGCTCATTAAATCCGGAAGATCTTTCGAATAACCGTCAATTAACCCTTGCAGCTTACCGGAAACCTCTTTTCCTGTAATATCCTGTCCTCCAAGAGAAAGAGTTACGTTGATTTTGCCGTCTTTATCATCAGTGTTAACAGTCAGCTCATTGACTTGGTTATTTTTGCCGTCAATAAGCGTACCGACTGAATGACCGTCCTTATCAAGCAAGGTAATCGTATATTTGCCTTCCGCAGCAGCAGCGGAATTGCCTCCGCTGTCCGCACGGTCAACTTTAATATTTACTAGGCCTGACAGCTGATCGACTAACAAGTCACGCTGATCGTACAAATCGTTCGGCATTTGACCGGTTGATTCAACATCAGCAATTTGTTTATTAAGCTCGTTAATTTGCTTGGTCAAAGTATTGATCTGATTTCCCGATACATTAATTTGCTGCTTTAAATCGCCTTTAATTTTATTCAAAGAGTTTGATAAGTCATTAAATGTTTCCGCTAATGCCTTCCCCCGCTCACGGACAACCGAACGGGCCCCGGCGTTTTCCGGATTGGATGCCAAGTCTTGAAGCGCTTGCCAAAAGTCATCCATCGCTTTTGATATACCATCATCAGATGGTTCATTTAAGACATCTTCTGCCCGCCCCAGTGCATCACTTTTCGTTTCCCAATAGCTGTTATTACTGAACTTTTCCCTGTATTGCGCATCGGCAAATTGATCACGTATCCGCTGTACACCATTAGCATCGACACCCGTCCCATAGCGCCCGTGGATATACGGCTGGTTGAATCCTGACGGGGGATAAGCGGCCGACGGTGAAAAATCCACACGCTGTCTAGTGTATCCTTCCGTATTGGCGTTAACGATATTATTTCCAGTTGTATTTATGCCGGCTAACTGACTTGCCAGACCGCGCCGGCCAATCTCTAAGCCCCCAAACGTTGATACCATTTATTTGTCCTCCAATTCTTTCTAAGCCCGGGAGTCGATCCGCGATAACATTGGCTGCCCGCCAAGTGCTTTCCCAGGATGTTGATAGTTATTAAGCGTTGGCTGAGGCTGCAGTAAATTTATATTTAAATGAACCCATTGCAGTGATTGCCGGAGCAGCTGCTGGTTTAAATCATTCGTTTCTTTTAAACTTTCAATCTGTTGAACTAATTCGCCCCGCAATTGTTTAAGCTGATGATGATATACGGACGGAATATAGGCTAGTATTTCGGTTAAAGCTGGTGTATGTTCACCTGAAACATTTTTCTTTTGTAAAATCGCTTTCACAATCATTTCCCGATCTTTTTCTAATTGCCGGATTCGGCAAATGACCTTTTCTTCCTGGTTAATGATTTGATTCAGCTGTTTGACATCCCCATCCTTAATCACCTGTATTTTAGCTGCCGCCAGTTGGTTAAGCATTTTATGCCCGCTAATTATTGTCTTTAGATTATTGATGAGTTCTTCAACCATCTATTCCGCCACCTTTGAGAAGAAGTTCAAATAGTCCGGGAATCATACCTTCGAATTTCTTCTTTGCCCTGTTTGTTCTCTTTTTTTAACTCGTATTTTTATCGATTCCAAAAATCATAGAGCTTCTTAGCCACTTCTTCCGGATTAACTTTATATGTGCCATTATCAATCGCTGCTTTGATTTTGGCTATTTTTTCTTTCCTTTCGGCTTCAATTCCTGAAGCATTTTGAAGTTGCTTTGCTTGAGAAGATATTTCTACTTGATCCTGTTTGGAAGACTTTTTGACAGGTCCTCCTTGCCTCCCCATCTGATTTTGGTAAGACTGGTATTTATGAATGCTGTGATAGCCATTAATTTTCATCGTTGACTCACCCTTTTATAAAAATCGAGCCGTTCTATTCTTCTTATATTTATATCGGCACCATAGTTTCTTTCTTTAATTATACTAAAGAAAACTTACCAGTTGGAATGCCTTAAAGGTTCTCCATTACTGAATGTGTAACATTTTATACTCCTTTAAAGTGCAAAAAAATAAAACTTAGCTCCCGCCAAGTTTTATAGTTCAGTATAATAGGTTTTTTTATCATTGTCACTAGACTGATCTTGTTCCTTTTGTTTTTCATAGATTTTCAGTTCATGCGCCAGCTGCTTGGAACAATTGTCGCAAATTGTTCCTGTCTGAATCATTTGTCCGCATGTACGGCATGGATAGTGAAGATTAATAAAATCGGCTGTTTTTAATCTCCCTTCTCTAACCCAGCCGTAAATCAGCGATTCTTCAACACCGGTTGCTTCATGTACCTCGCTTACCGTTGCCTGCCGATTTTCCTGTTGCCGGATATAGTCGTACACAACGTCATATTTTTCATCAATGATTTTTCGACAGGAAGGACAAATGGAAGCCGTTACTTTCACAAATAATTTACCGCAATTTTTACAATTAAATAATTCTGCCACGAACGACACTCCTCTATATGGAATTTCTTAAGTTTTATTTACATTTTCCCGTAAGGATTGACAGAAAAAGCGTTAATGATAAAAAATAGTATAGGGAAGGAGATTAGCATGAAACTGATTAAGAAACTTTGGCTATTGTTTTTTCCTTTAGCTATTATTATTTTAGCCTTGGTTGTTTTTCAAATTGACCCTCGTCACGCCGAGGAAAAATCGAATGATGCTTCTGCCGCCAAGCCGGTATCCAAGGTTCAGACAATACAGTCTGATTTACAGCAGCGTAAATATATTTTAAATGCACCGCTGATTCATCAGGAGCCGCAATTAGACAGGGGCTGCGAGGTGACAAGCCTTGCCATGATGCTTAACTACGCCGGTGTAAAGGTAAATAAAATGACCCTCGCCGATAATATTGATAAAGTGCCATTTAAAAAGGATGACTATCGCGGCAATCCGCACGATGGTTTTGTCGGCAATATAAAAACTTTCAGTGAATCCGGCCTCGGTGTTTACCACGAACCATTAGCAAGATTAGCACGGCAATATCTGCCTAATCGTATTATCGACTTATCCGGGGAATCTTTTGATAAGGTGCTTGACCAAATTATAAAAGGACATCCTGTTGTGGTTATTACGAATTATACATTCAAAAAACTTCCAGACGGGCAATTTACGACATGGGATACAGCAGATGGCAAGGTTAAGATTACATACTATCAGCACGCCGTCCTCGTTACCGGCTTTGACGACAAAAATATTTACTTTAATAATCCGTTAGGCGGAAAAAATGAAAAAGTTGATCGGGATGATTTTATCGCAGCGTGGAAGCAGATGGGGAGCCAAGCGATCAGCTATAATTAATTAATAAGTAAATGTTATGCGCCTCTGGCAAGCGTTAAGGCGCTAATTTCTTTTGGCTTAAAGGATAGTAAAGCTTGGGCGGCCATTCTGATGGTCGCACCGGTTGTATAAATATCGTCGATAAGAAGAACGCTTTGACCTTCAAGGCGTTCTTTTAATTTTTGATTGGCTGTGAATGGATTTTCCCGATGAGTGATTCTTTCTTTTCTCCCTTTTTTACTTTGCTTATTTTCATGAATGGCCCGAATTAATCCATGGTAGACCGGCTGATCCAGCAGCGAAGCAATATGTTCTGATTGATTGAATCCCCTTTCCGCCAGCCTTTCAAAGCTTAATGGTACAGGTACAATCGCCGCATTCCTAAAATGTTTCTTATACATCTGCAATACATCTGTTTTAAAACCATGAACAAGCGCAACGTCCCCTTGAAATTTAAAAGCTTTGACGACTTCCTTTAAAAAATCGTTATAAACATAAAGTGACCGGTTCTTGGTTAATAGCCCTTGCCACTCACTTTCCTCCCAACGGCTGCAATCACGGCAAACACTCCCTTCAACATAACGGGAATCCAATAACCGTAAATCACGTCCGCAAACCCTGCAGCATTCTCTTTCATCAATGGGCTGCAACTGCTTATAACATATAGGACAAAACCCTGTATGAACATCTATTGAAAAAAAAGACCGAAAGCCTATCTGCGGTTGAAAAGCTTGACTGCACCAAAGGCAAAATCCCATTATTTATGGCCCTCCCTATTCATATTCAAAATATGCTTAACAGCTCTTGTCATCTCAAGTGTCACACCATAATGAAAAAAGACTACCGATCCCGTTGGATGTTTGATATCCCGTCCGACACGTCCGGAAATTTGTACCAATGCCTGCTCGTCAAAAATATCATCATCAGCACCAAATACAGCGGCATCCGCATAAGAAATAGTAACGCCGCGTTCAAGAATTGTCGTTGTCACTAAAATTCGCAAACGTCCTTCCCGAAAGTCCATCACCTTTTGATGACGGTCCGGATCATTGGCGTGGACGCCGCCGACATTTACTGTAACCGCTTGTTTGATCAAAGGTTCAAGCATTTTAAGTATCTCGACGGATGGCACAAAAATAAAGACTGGATGCTTCATCCCAATAGATTTGTTTAACCAATTTAAAAATATTGGATTCAATCTTCCCTTTTTTATTTGCTTACGCCAATTACCGATCCATTTCATTTCCGGTACAGGCAAAGGGTAACCATGAAACCGTACAGGGATTTTCATGCCGTTTAAGGATTTTGATAAAAATTTTTCTTTTAACTGCCTGGAAGGTGTCGCTGTCAGGTAAACGAGCGGAGCGAATGATTTGAGGGCTTTACTTGCGGCAAATGGCAGCATTGGATCGTGGTTAAAAGGAAAAGCGTCTACTTCGTCAATAATGATCAAATCAAAGTAATCTTTATATCTTAACAGCTGATGGGTTGTTGAAATCACAAAGGGGACGGGGTGATTGCGTTCTTGGCTGCCGCCGTATAAAACGCTGATCGGAACGTCAGGAAAGGCTTGACGCATACGGGGCGCTAATTCGAGGACAACATCAGTTCTGGGTGAGGCTATTGCCAGTGTCTTGTTATTGGTTAACATATAGTCAATTGCAGGAAAAAGCAATTCAGTTTTCCCGGACCCGCAAACAGCCCAGACAAGAAAGTTTTCTTGTTTCTTTACGGATTCAAGCAAAGCAGATGCAGCTTTTGCTTGCGCTTCCGATAACTTCCCTTTCCATTCGCAAAAGGATTTATTTACCGGATGCCAGATTGCCGGCGGCGGGCCCGTCCATTCAACCAGGGTTGAACAAGATTTCACAATGCCAAGCTTCAGACACTGCCGGCAATAATAACAAATTTGTCCGCATTTAGCACAATGATAGGAATAAAAAAGATACGAAGAATGGTTGCTGCAACGCTTGCAGGTTAGGGGACGATCAGCAATCGCTTGTTCAATTCGCACAAATCCGTGAGCCTCGTGTTCATCAATCAAATCTTTCGGAAACGGAAGTTCGTTTAATAAAAGATGGCGGCCATATAAAGCTTTTTGTAAATCCGGATTAAATTGAAAAGAGGTTTTAACAGGTAACGGCGGTGAGGGAAGATGATAAGCAGGTAATGGCTGAGCGGATAACACATTATTTTTTCTAACAAACGACAACAAACTCATAAATCACCTCAGCATTCATTTGAGCGTAATTTATAATATCAAGATTGATATCACATCCTTTCTATTTTTTCATTGTAGCAAATATTAACGGAATTTTCACTGCTTTTTTCCTGACATTGTATGTATTTATCTTTACACAACCTTTATATAACCTTTACATTCCCTTAACAAAAAAATTGTAACAATCTGATATGATTTGGTTGTAAAGATACTTTACTAATGAAAGGGGAAAATATCAGTAACTGAGGATCAAACGACTTGTCATCGATAAAGGGAAATTCTTCTTACATTTATACAAATATATTAAAAATTATAAGGAGCTAATGAATGGACAATATTCTTTACCTTATCATTTTAGTCGTCATACTCGGACTTGCTTTTGACTTTATAAACGGATTCCATGACACTGCTAATACTGTTGCAACTTCCATCTCGACAAGAGCTTTACACCCGCGCGCTGCCATTATACTCGCCGGTGCGATGAACTTAATTGGCGCACTGATGTTTACTGGGGTTGCGCAAACGATCAGCAAAGGGATTGTGGATCCATTTTCACTAAATAACGGCTTAATGGTTGTCCTTGCTGCTTTAATCGCAGCGATTATATGGAACTTATTAACATGGTACTTCGGGATTCCAAGCAGCTCTTCCCATGCCATTATCGGTTCAATCGCTGGGGCCGCGATTGCTTCAGAAGGATTTGGATCGCTAAACTATAAAGGTTTTTTAAATATTATTGAAGCACTTGTGGTTTCTCCTATTCTTGCTTTAGCTGTTGGTCTTATTATAATGACTTTATTTAAAATAATCTTTAAAAATTTCCCACTTTCTAAAACGAATCAAGGGTTTCGCACCCTCCAAATTTTTACTGCCGCTCTTCAATCTTTGTCGCACGGCACAAATGATGCTCAAAAAACGATGGGAATTATTACAATGGCGTTAATTGCCGCAGGTTATCATTCTTCACCTGATATCCCACTTTGGGTACGAATCATTGCTGCATTGACAATGGCCGCCGGCACTTCCGTTGGCGGATGGAGAATTATTAAAACTGTCGGCGGAAAGATAATGAAATTACGGCCAGTTAACGGGGCTGCCGCTGATTTGTCATCCACGATTATTATCTTTGGATTTTCAAAATTAGGCCTTCCAGTAAGTACCACCCATGTGATCTCTTCTTCAATTATGGGTGTCGGGTCTGCACAACGGATCAGGGGCGTTGATTGGGGAGTTGCTCTGCGCATTATCTTTACTTGGATTATCACATTGCCTATCACAGCAATCTTGGCGGCGATTGTGTTTAAAATAATCATGTTATTTGTATAAAGCTAGAAGGACCGGGGATGTACTGCCGGTTCTTCTTTATTTGGGTTGGCCGTAATTTTCTGAAAGTTGCTCCTAAATCTCTGAAGGAAAAAAGCTTGTCATCTTCAGATGAGATGACAAGCTTTTTTGGCTCTATAATATTTGTTGGGGTATGAGAAAAATTAAAACAAAAAAATACACGCAAGCTCCTTAATCCTTTACACTTGAATTGTCCAGAAACAAGAGAAGGATAGGAGTTACGTGTATATG
>NZ_JBHTCO010000015.1:0-113227 GCF_042665295.1 Scopulibacillus cellulosilyticus | reverse complement strand
CCGCAGGTGTGTTCACTAATTATACAGAAAGTATAGTGGTAAATTTCTTGTCATTTACTGGTACATTCTTTGTCACTCGGTGGTAAAAACTATGTCGTTGGTGGTACATTTCAGTGGCCGTAATCAAAACTTATATAACAGCAAACGCAGCATATTTCTGAAACTTGGAAAGAGGCACATGGCGGCATAAATTAAGCGATTTTTCAATGGAAGTTTATGAATGTATTTCGATTTAAAAATAGATAAGCTAGCCACTCTTTTCAGTTTGGGATTTAGTTTATCAACTTCAAGAATATCATCAACCATCCATTTATGTTCAGCACCCGTCGTCTCTTTTAGACTTTCCTTTCCAGAATTTATGGCAAATGAGTTCATAACATCAAACGCAATCTGTCCATGAGAGAAATAGCCGGTTATCCGGTTGAGAAGTGTTTTTACTTCGTCTTCTGTAAGGTATTCCAGTAGGCCTTCAGCAATTATCATGACAGGATTGTTTCTAGGAACTTTTTCCAACCAATCCAGTTCAGTTACTGAAGATGGTATCATTTCATATCCATTTTGATTTGAATAAAAAAATTTGCGTACTTCGATTACCTCAGGATAATCCACGTCAAACCAACTGGAATTTTCTTGTGGATTTATTCTTGATACCCTTGTGTCCAATCCACAGCCAAGATTGAGTACAGTTGTATTTTGATGACTATCAACAAATTCGCTCAACCATATATCCAATTGCTTAGCCCTTATAACCATGATATTGTTGCCGAACCCATTGAGCTTTTCAAAGTCATAGTCAATCATATTAACCAATTCTTCAGCCTTTTTATCGTTAAGAATTGGATCCTTTTGCTGATTATCTAAGGCTTTTGCGAGTAAGGTAATTAGAAGTGTCTCTTTCTCTTTTTCCAAATGGATCTTATGAGTTTTATTTAATTCCATATTCAGATCTCCTTTAAAGTAGTGTAGTAAAACTTATTTTCTTCGAATGATAAATTACCCCTTTATCTTATTCAGGAGTGCATTGATTTTATGAAGCGCAAAGTTTAAATCAAGCTGCTCGTCATCATTAAACTTACCAATACTTTAGGTGAATTTTAATCCGTTTTATCCACAAGTTGCTTACCTTAAAAAAAGAATAAAAAACCGATTATATTACAAATAAAAAATAAGGAACTGGGAATATACCTGCCAATTGGAATTCTTCAGACTCGATAAAACGATTTGGAAAAATTTTTATTAATTTAAAGGGGAGATTATTGATTTATTTTTGGCGACTAAATATTATTAATCTTAGCTTTAATAAAATTATCCAATGAATGTAATTGGAAAGGAGAAAAAAATGGAACATCAACATTTCAATACTACAAAATGGCATAAACAGCATAATAAACGTGTATCGCAATTTCATAAAAGCACTAATAATTGGCATAAACAACATAATAAACGTGTAGAAGAATTCCATAAAAATCACGTGGTAAAAATGGAGCGTGGCGAAAATGGAAATGGTTTATTAGCAAGATGGGAAAGATTTATTTACAACAAAGGTAAAGCTCTTTTTAAGGCAGTAAAATAGTATCTTTATAAAAAACTAAAGATAAAAACTTCACAAAATTTGTCCGTGAAAATATACTGATACCAAAAAGTTTTTTCTTTGTGGAAATGTTTGCTTTAAAAATTAGTATTTGACAAAACTCATATTAAGGTTTAAGATGCAAGTAAATTAAGAACGGAAGGGTGACCCAACTAGATGAAGTACTAATCCTATTTCGAAAGCAATCAATTGAAGGCATTTTTTTATTTTTTTATACTATCAGAAAGTATATCTTGGCAATGCAGGAGAAAGTCCGGTGCAGTTGCCAGGATAAGATCGATAGTATAAGTGCAACTAGGCAGTTACCTGCGCCTTTAAGGCTTGGCACCAGCCAAGTTTTCTTTAGCAGGGGTATTGTCTGCTTTATTGTGATGCCTTTAATCGTGGTTTTCAGAATAGGATTGGTCTTCTATAGTTGAACTCAAAAGGGGTCGTCTCTTTTTGGTGTACATCTATACCCATGCCTCCTATTCTGAATGCGGATAGGAGGCTTTTATTGTCTCCAAAAAAATAAAGAAAATGGAGATGATGCATGATGTTATTGGAAGCACACAATTTGAAGCTATATATAAAAGACCGTTTGTTAATTGATGCTGAGCGGTTGCAAATTGAGAAAAACGATCGGATTGGCTTAGTTGGCAGAAATGGCAGCGGGAAAACGACATTACTAATGACGTTGGCGGGAGAAAAGGTTCCTGACGAAGGAACAGTAAAATTAAACGCTACTTATGAATTGATCCCCCAGTTAAAACAAACTGAAACCTCAAAAAGCGGCGGAGAGGTAACACAGGAGTATCTCAATGAAGCAATCTCTAAGAACCCGGCAATGCTATTTTTAGACGAACCAACAACACATTTAGATACAAACCACATTGAATGGCTGGAAAAGAAACTGATTAATTGGCAAGGAGCTTTCGTGTTGATCTCCCATGACAGGGCATTTCTGGATGCTCTCTGCACAGTGATTTGGGAAATTCATGATGGGCATGTGAAAATTTATAAAGGCAACTATTCGGATTATGTCAACCAAAAGGAATTAGAACAGCAGCAGCAAACTCTCGCATATGAAAAATATGTGCAGAAAAAAAGACAGTTAGAAGAAGCATTAAAATTAAAAGAGAAAAAAGCGGAAAAGGCAACCAAGGCGCCTAAAAAAGTAAATCAAGCAGAGGAAAAAAAAGCAAAGCCGTACTTTGCAAAGAAACAAAAGAAGCTTCAACAAACTGCAAAAGCTATGGAAACGAGATTGGAAAAATTGGAAAAGGTGGAGAAAGTCAAAGAAGATCCTCCAATCAAGATGAATTTGCCAAACGAAGAAACTTTTAAAGACAAGATTGTTCTTCGGGTAAAAGATGTAACAGGTACAATTGGCGACCGGACTCTTTGGAAAAAGGTAAGCTTTCACGTGCGAGGCGGTGATAAGCTAGCGATCATCGGGCCAAACGGCAGCGGGAAAACCACGCTTGTAAAAAAAATCATCCATCAAGATGATGACATATCTATTTCTCCATCAATGAAAATCGGTTACTTTAGTCAAAACTTAAATATATTGGACAGGGAGAAATCGATCCTGGAAAATGTCCGGTCGACTTCAAAGCAAGAAGAAACTTTTATTCGTACAGTACTGGCAAGGCTGCACTTTTTCAGGGAAGATGTTTACAAACTTGTAGGGGTTTTGAGCGGCGGAGAACGAGTAAAGGTCGCTTTGGCAAAATTGTTTGTTAGTGATATTAATACTTTGATAATGGATGAACCGACGAACTTTCTTGATATTGAAGCCGTCGAGGCATTGGAATCCCTCTTGAAGGAGTATGCGGGAACGATTATTTTTGTCACTCATGACCGTCGTTTTACGCAAAATATCGCAACACGAATATTAACTATTGAAAATAAAAAGATTAGCCTCTTTGAAGGAACATATGATGAATATAAACAAGATGAACCGCAAGACCAGCGGAATGTCGAGAAAGATATGCAACTGCTATTAGAAACAAAGATAACAGAAGTACTAAGTAGATTAAGCATCGAACCGTCTGAAGAACTGGAAAAGGAGTTTCAAAAGCTCTTAGCAGAAAAAAGGAAATTAGAAAAGAAATAAATGTTCTTTAATTAGCGATTGGTGTTATCTAAAAAAAGTGGATTGAATAAACGGCCTTTTTGCTATTAAATTCGTGTCTGATTGTTAAGGCTGCAAATTAAATATAATCCTCCTCACCTTTTTGGTGAGGAGGATTTAACGTTATCGTTTAAAATTCTTCATAAACAGCAGGATCTTGATTATTAATTCTGCCATTAGGACGGGTGAGTTCAGCAATATTGCTCATTTCGGACTCACTTAATGAGAAGTCAAAAATTGAGAGATTTTCACGTTGTCGTTGAATAGATGAAGATTTAGGAATTGGAATTGAGCCAAGCTGGTAATGCCAACGTAAAATAACTTGTGAAACTGTCTTGTTATGGTTGTCGGCAATCTTTTTAATCGTTTCATTTTGAAAGACGTCATTTGCTCTCGCTAATGGACTCCAGGATTCTGTTTTAACATTATTTTCTTCGTGCCATTGTCTTTGCTGTTCCTGATTGAAAAATGGATGCAATTCTATTTGGTTGATGCTTGGCTTAACGCCGGTTTCCTTCTCTAAACGTTCGATATGTTCAGGTAAAAAATTACAAACGCCAATAGAACGGATTAATCCCCACTTTTTCGCGTCAATTAAAGCCTGCCAAGCCTCAACATAGAGATCCTGTTTCGGATTCGGCCAGTGTATAAGATATAAATCATAATAATCCAAATTTGCGCGGTATAAGGACTCTTGTATGGTATTAACCGCTTTATCATACGTATGATAGCGGCCCGGAAGTTTAGAAGTAATGATTAATTCTTGTCTCGGAACAGGGCTTCGTCGAACGGCTTCGCCTACAGCCCCTTCGTTTTCATAATTATAAGCCGTATCAATGAGCCGATAGCCGACATCAATAGCACTTTTTATAGCATTGACGCCTTCATTGCCATTAAGGCTATATGTACCAAAACCGATAGCTGGCAACGTAACCCCATCATTAAGCGTAACTTCTGGAATAGCTTTACTCATAATGAATCGCTCCTTTCAGTATATTTTTAGGTTATCATCAATTTCAATAAAAGTTCAAATATATGAAACTGACTGTTAAATTGTTTTAATAAGGTCTTTAAAAATAGTTAGACAGACTCAATTGTGAACTTGGTTGGGGAATGTAAATTAATAAAATGATAAACTTGCGAAAGAAGACAGATTGAATTTCTTTCTTTATAAGGCACTACCAAGAAGAAATCTATGAGAACGGCATACAGTGCAGGGATATGATTCGGTTAAGTCAAGATTTATAAATTGAAAGTAATCGCCTTTTTACACGGATAAATTTTTAAATCCTAAAGTTAAAAACGGTAAACAAAATAGATAAGCCTATTTTTGTTTACCGTCTCAATATATTTACAAATTCTTTAATTGTCTTCTTTTCTCTCTTTAGATTCATGACCTTCTATACCAGATTCCGTTGAACCGCTGGTCTGAAAGTATTCCTGACCTTTCAATTTAACTTCCGGTAAGAAGAATGTCCCAATGAAGCAAAGAATCGCGAAAACCAATCCGACTTCAAATAATCGCTGAATGCCAAATGTTAATGAAGTCTTTACTGCATCCATCAGTTGGAGGTACAGTTGATGTCCTTGAGCTCCCAATTTATTGAACTCAGCTGCGAGTGAGTGCTGGGCTTGCGAAGTTAGCAATGATTGTGGATTCACGCCGGAAAGTTTACTTTGAAACTGTTTCAATGAAGCCGGCAATGTATGACTCAGTTTATCAGAAAATGCCTTATTTAGAATAGTACCGAAAATAGGTGATGCAATTACTCCGCTAAGCGATTGAACAAATTGTTGGGTGGAGTTCACGGTACCCATCATGCTGTACGGAAAGGCGTTTTGGACCGCGACATTCATCATCGGCATCAATGAGCCAATCCCGAGACCAAGGATAACCATGTTAATGACAACCGTCGTCCATGACGTGTGAACGTTCATCTGATTCAAAAGAAACGAGCCAAGGACAATAACAGCACCGCTGATCCAAGCCATCACTTTGTATCGGCCAGTGCGGGACATCACTTGGCCTGACACAATGCTTCCGACGATAAAGCTGATCATCATTGGCGCCATTACCCATCCGCTGCCTTGCGCATTAAGTCCAATGACACCTTGAACATAGACAGGCAAGAACATGATACTTCCAAACATTGTCATCCCAACTAAAATGCCGAGAATTAACGATGTACTAAAGATACGGTTTTTGAACAGTTCAGGTGACAATAATGGGTCTGACGCTTTACGCTCCCAAAGCATGAAGAGGGCAAGAACAATAATGCCGCCAATAAAAAGCGTTATTTCAATAGGAGAATTCCAGTGATATTTTGAGCCTGCCCATGTGAAGCCGAGAAGAATCGGTACTAAGCCGACAATTAAAAGCGCGGAACCAATCCAGTCTACCTTTACTCGATGTTCAGCCCGCACTTTTGGCAAAGAAAAAATGACCCCGATGATCGCTAGAACTGCAAAGGGCAAGTTAATGTAAAATACCCATCGCCATGAAAAAGTATCGGTTATCCAGCCGCCAATGGTTGGTCCAAGAATACTCGAAACCCCGAATACGGCGCCCATAACGCCCATCCATTTCCCGCGTTCTTTAGGATCGAAAATATCGCCGACCGTGGCCCGAGGCATGCTCATCATGGCTCCGGCGCCGATACCTTGAACAGCACGGGCCCAAACCAGTTCAGTCATGGTGTGCGCTTGACCTGAAATAGCGGATCCTATTCCGAACATGATTAATCCGAACAAATAAAATGGCTTACGCCCAAAGACGTCTGACAGTTTCCCGTATATCGGGACGGTCACTGATGAAGCCATCATATAAGCTGTAAAAGTCCAAGCATATAAACTAAAGCCATGTAATTTTCCGATAATCGTTGGCATTGCAGTGGATACAACCGTTTGGTCCATTGATGAGAAGAACATCGTCAAAAGCACGGTGATAAGTGCAAACCACTTTCTTGAACCGGTAATATGGTTCGTTGTTTGTACAGATGATTGAGCCAAAATTATCCCCCCAATACGTCATTTAATTCTTTAATCCAATAATTGATCTTATGTCTGAGTTCTGAGAAATGACAGCTAATTTTTTTAACTGTGTACAAAAGCATTCAAATCATCTAAGTTTTATTAAATAGTGTTGGCAGTACTTAGATATAAATCCTCGTTTCCGCCAATTTAGAAACGTTTGCTTCTTCTTTAGTAATACCTGACTGGTGATTAACCCTAAGTTTGGCATAGTTAGCCATTTGCAGCCGCAATTTTTGCATTTTAATTCAGTGACTTATTAAAGCGTCTGTCGAATCATTGATTCGTTTTCATAAATTTCATCCTTTTATTCTAGCAATTATAAAATAAGCCAGAGTATATAATTTATAAATAAATTTAGTTCATGTCAATCAATTTTTTATAAGGTAAGGAATAAAAAATGAATTAATTTTATTATGGTAATTAATGTAATTAAATTTGAATTTATATGTAACGGTGAAGGAATTGTGTGTGGTTTTAATCAAACAAAGAGATGATACGCCATGTTTAACTAACAGGGGGTGATGGCCTTTTTATAAGAAGCTTATCTAGAAAAGGAGTTTCTATACATTTATCGAATACAATAAATCACCGTCACAAGGACACTTGAAAATAGATATGATTATGTTCTCTTTTTAGGAATTTTAGTTCCAGTTAAAATTTCCCACCAAGAGCTTCCTAGGTGGGAATCGTTACTTTAAAGGATGTTTAAATACATAACTGATTTTGTCATAGTTCATTTTATCTTCATAAAAGCGATGCGCATCTTTCCGTTGTAAACCTGAAGATAGGGCAACACATTCATAATGATGATCTTCTGCCCATTGGTGAACATATGTAAGCAATTTTTTACCGTATCCTTTAGACCGATTTTTACTATCTGTAACAAGGTCGCAAACCCAAACAAACCTGCCGTAATAGAGTGTTATCATTAGCTTAAAACCAATGACCGCAACAATTTCATTATCCTCAATTAAAGCAAACATTTTGTAGCTGTCATTTTTTTGAGCATCAAGAACAAGATCAAGATAAGTATTTTCATCTAAATGAGTTCTTAACTGTTTTACAACTGGAAATGCCTCAATAACCTCGTTTTGTGATTTAAGTTCCTTGATTGTAATTGTGTTCATAACTGGCTCTCCTCTTAAGAAATTTTGTATTATAGGTTAATTATACCATTATATTTTTCCAATTTTCACGACTTAGAAGATGGGGAGCAAGCATTCATTAGTTATATTGATGATGAGCCGGCGGGAATGGTTCGTTTTCGATTAAATGAAAACAGTGTTTACTTTTACAGATTATCTGTTATACCGGAAAACCAAGGACAAGGCATTGCAAAAAAACTATTAAAGTCATTAGAAGATTACTTACGGCAAAAAGAAAAGGCAAGTATACAATGCAAAGTCCGCTTAACTGTTTCCAAAAATATAAACTTATATAGCTCAATGGGATACAGTATATATGATGAGGAAATTGTTCATAAACCTAATGGGATAAATATAAAAGTTGTTTCTATGCAAAAGCAGCTGATTAATAAAAAATATAAACCAAGAAATAACACCATCGAAGGAGGGGGATAATCATGCCGGAATTAAATACTGAAAGATTGAAGTTAGTTACATTCACTGTAGAGATGATGAAAGTAAAGTTTGAATTAAAATTCAGCAATAATAATGAAAAGAGGTGAAAAAATGATTGAATTAAAAAGTGAACGATTACTAATTCGTGATATTGGTGAAGAAGATCTTAAGGAATTTTTAGATGTTTATTTATCAAATCCAGATTTTGTTCAAACGATGGAAGGATCAAAAGGAAGATCTGGTTATTATGATCTTGAAATGTTTCAAAGGGACTGGCATATTGCGCAAATGACTCCGGAAAGGCATATGTTAGGCATATCCTTAATTAATGAACAAATTCCAATTGGATTGATTGACTATCTTGGAGAAAATCCTTCTGACGGTTATTTGTGGTTAGGGCTGATAATGATACATAATGATTACCAACATCGGGGTTATGGTAAGGAAGCATTTTGCCGCTTGGTCAAACATTTCGATGCAATTGGGAAAGAGTTAATCAGGATTGGTTTGAGAGATCAAGTGCATGATTTGGATTTTGCCAAAAAATTAGGTTTCAAAGAGGTGTCTAATAGCAGTAAGCTGTTGATACAAAATAATTTATGTGTAATGGAATTAAGGATTTAGTTATGAGAATCTTATGGTTAATTGTTTCTTTGATTCCTGTCCCGTTTCTTTTTCATTTTTATGAATATGGCGAGAGAGTTATTCTGGGTAAAGAAGCACCTTTTTTGATCATTGGCCTTATCTTTTTTATGATAATTAGCGGGTTATTATCCAAAAATGTAAGAAAACGTTATATATTTTTTATTAATATAATTACTGCAATATTGTCATTGCGTTTAGCTTCATTTTACATTCCTGACGATGGGAGTTGGTTTGCCCCGGTAGGAAGAAATGGGGCTGTTATTTTTATTGCAATCGTTTATTTATTAGGGCAACTATTAATAAGAAAAATAACCAAGTATATAATTCGGAAAAAATTAGAAAAGTAATTTCTAACAAGTCCGCGTTGAACAATCTACCGGTTTTAAAGGGCAAATCAAAACTATAAAATGATAGAGATTTTTTTAAAAAGGGCGGGTTATTGTTTTTAAAAAAGAGGTATATTTTATGATTTATAGTGTTTAGATTAAAAGATTATGTGATGTAGAAGGATTTTTTAGTTATTAATTTAAATTGTAAAGAAGGCGGTTTAAAACAATGGGAATGTCTAATTACTACAAAAACCTCAGGGATAAAGTAGGAAATGAATTAATCTTTATGCCAAGTGTTGCTGCAATTATTAGAAATAAATCTGGAGAGATTTTACTGCAAAACAAAGGGAATAGGGAGAACTGGAGTCTTCCTGCTGGAGCAATTGAACCTGGTGAAGCGCCGGCTGAGGCAGTTGTTCGTGAGGTATGGGAAGAAACTGGATTAAAAGTTGTTCCGAAGAGGTTATTAGGCGTGTTCGGTGGTGAAAATTTTAGGTATCAATATCCTAACGGTCATCAAGTAGAGTATAACGTCTTTATGTTTTATTGCGATATTCAAAGTGAAGAGCTAAACCCAATAGATAGAGAAACAACCCAATTACGTTATTTTTACCCAGATAATATGCCTGAACTTGCTCTGCCATACCCCAAATTTTTATTTTCAAAAGAACTAAAAGAGACGGTATATTTTCAGTGGGAGGATCATTGGTTGGAACCCTTCAAAACGAAATAATAAAAAGGTGAGAAGGATTATCCTTCCATTATTATCATGAGGAAAACATAAAACAGTAAAAATATGTGCGAATTATAGTATGAAACTTTCTGTAATACATAATATCCTATCCCTTGATTAACGCTTATCATAACCTTTTTAAATTTACTTAATATAACATGATATGTAAACTTTAGAACATAGGAATTTTTGTACAAAGGAGCGTTTTTTCATGTGTACGAGTTTGACATTAGAAACGAAAGATGGTCATCATCTATTGGCAAGAACAATGGATTTTGCACAAGATTTCAATCAAGAAATTATTGTAACGCCGCGATGTTATAAGTGGAAAAACATAACAAGCGAGATGATTACATCAAGGCATGCTGTTGTCGGTTTGGGGGTTAATCTCCAAGATAAGGTCATGCTTGCAGACGGTGTAAATGAAGCAGGACTGACGTGTGCAACTCTATATCTTGCAGGCTTTGCGGCTTACAGTAAGACATTAGAAGATAATAAAACTAATTTGGCTCCGTATGATTTTGTATTATGGTGCCTGACACAATTTGATTCGGTTCAATCTTTAAAAAAAGCAATTGATACCATTTCATTTTTTGATGCGCCTATGCCCCTTATAGAACTAACGCCTCCTTTACATTGGATTTTAACTGATAAATCTGGAGAGTGCATTGTCCTTGAGCCGACAGTTGAAGGCGTTAAATTGTATAACAACCCTGTTGGTGTCATGACGAATAGTCCTGAATTTCACTGGCATTTACAAAATTTAAGGCAATACATGGCTCTTAGACCTCAGCAATTAGAACCGGTTCAATGGGGGGATTTAGAGTTAAGTGCCTTTGGTCAAGGGTCTGGAACGGTTGGACTGCCAGGAGATTATACACCGCCTTCACGATTTGTCAGGGCAGCTTACCTAAGGCAAAACATTACCAACCTAGAAAATGAAATAGACGGAATTACGGCGGCCTTTCATATTCTGTCCAATTGTAATATCCCTAAAGGCGCGGTCATAAATTCAGAAGGGGCGGAGAATTACACCATCTACACGTCAGCCATGTGTTTGGAAACAGGTACATATTATTACCATACGTATGATTGCCATCAGATTTCAGCTGTCCATTTGTTTAATGAAAACCTTGATACAGATGAGATTAAAACTTACCCATTTCATCGTACACAAAAAAGTAATGAGGAAAATTGATCTATCCCAAATTACGTAATGTTAAAGAATGATTGATCGAATGTTGAAACCCTATACCAGAATTAACCTGGTTAGGGTTTTCTTATTTTGCATTGGAAAGTTAACAGCCGGAAGAAGGTAAATGACTTTAAATAATAGAATAGAAATAAATTGATTAAAGGAAATAACAACTTCCTGATATTAATAGATATGTCCCACATTACGAGTCAGGGGAGAGCTTAAATAAGAAAAGTTGAAGTAAAGCCATATAATGAACACTGGGCACTAAAGTTTAATGAGGAAGCTGAAAAGTTATATAAAATTTTCAATACCGAAATTCTTGAACTTCATCATATTGGCAGTACCTCTGTAGAAGGACTTAAGGCAAAACCAATCATCGACATTATGCCAGTTGTTAAAGACATTAAGAAAATTGATAAATTTAATGACGCGATGATTGCGATTGGTTATGAACCAATAGGGGAAAATGGGATTCCCGGCCGCCGTTACTTCCAAAAGGGAGGAGACGATCGTACTCACCACATACATATTTTTCAATTAGACAATCCCGAAATTGACCGCCATCTGGCATTTCGGGATTACCTGCGTGCACATCTAAATGCTGCAAAAGAGTACGGGAACTTAAAAGAGGCATTAGCCCAACGTTATCCCTATGATATTGAATCTTATATCAAAGGGAAAGAACATCTGGTACTAGATATTGAACAAAAAGCAGTAGAGTGGTATCAAAATTTAAAGGCTTAAGTAAAAAATTATTAGAGATCATTCCTCTTATTATGAAAGGTGATAAGATTTAATGGCTGCGAAACCTGAATTGATTTTAGACATAGCCGGTGTCCTTACTGCAAACTTTTCTCCAGTGTTTTGGCAACAGCTATCATCAAACCATAATGTTCCATATGAAACATTAATAACATTTAAAAAAGATATTCGAGAAAAACTATGGACAGGAAAAATTAAAGAAACGGAGTTTTGGATACGCTTAGGTGAACAATTTCCTTCTATTGATATTAAGGATGCCCAGTTAATGATGCGTACCTGTATCAAGCCTTTACCAGCGATTAAGAAAGTTCCCTTTTGGAGCCAATTTGCCAACATTCATCTGTTAAGTAACCACCGTGCGGAATGGATTGGGCCAATAATAAATCCAATTCGAAACTATGTAACTAGTATTGCAATATCCAGCCAAACAGGTTGTTGCAAACCACAAGCTGAAATATATGTGACAGTCAATTCCAGCCTTAAAAATAAGGAAAACGTCTTGTTTA
The DNA here is from genome assembly GCF_042665295.1 of Scopulibacillus cellulosilyticus. Lineage (NCBI taxonomy): Bacteria > Bacillati > Bacillota > Bacilli > Caryophanales > Sporolactobacillaceae > Scopulibacillus > Scopulibacillus cellulosilyticus. Next base: position 100,734 of record NZ_JBHTCO010000015.1, on the reverse strand, counting down.
TCGATGATCAAGAAAAAAATTTTAAAGAAGCACGTCAACTTGGTTGGTATACCTTGCTTGCGGATAAAGAAAGCAATTGGATTAAAAAGGTAATGCCAATTTTAAAGGAGAAAATCTAACTAATGGATGTCGCACTTTAAAAAGAGGTAAATTTATGATTAATGATGACTTGAAAAATAACATTCCAAACAAAATACATATTATTGGGTCAGTTGGAAGCGGAAAAACAACATTAGCAAGAACTTTATCTTCTAAATTAAATATCCCTCACTTTGAGTTGGATAATGTGGTATGGATGAGATTTAAAACAGGGGATATTAAAAGAAGTGAAGAAGAAAGGGACAGATGCTTAAGAAGTATCATTGAATCTACAGCTTGGATTATTGAAGGCGTCCATTATAAATGGGTACTGCAAAGCTTTCAGAAGGCTGATTTGATTATATTCTTAGATACGTCCTATTCGAAAAGAATATACAGGATAATTAAAAGGTTTATTCTCCAAAAAATTGGAGTTGAAAAGGCAAACTATCAACCAACCTTTAAAATCTTTAAAGATATGTTTAACTGGAATGCTCATTTCGAAAATAAAAGCAGACCAGAAATTATAAAAATGCTCGATCAATTTAGCTCTAAATTAATCACTTTAAAGGATAACATGGAGATTGGAAGATTTTTCAGTTAATAATATAGTAAAGGTACAGTCTAAATTATAGTATTTACAAGAAAGGACGGTATCGTTGTATGAACGGTTATAAATTAGGTGTATTATACGGGGAAGGGATTGGCCCGGAAATTACAAAAAGTACTGTAGATATATTAAAAGCGGCATCTGATAAGATTGGGATTTCATTTGAGTTTGTTGAGCTGCCGATGGGTTGGGAAGGAATTGAGAAATATCAAAGTCCAATGCCGCAATATACAAAGGACGAGCTTCAAAAATGCCACGCTTGGATCATGGGACCGCATGATTCTGCTTCTTACCCTGATCAATATAAAATGGAGCGCAATCCTAGCGGTGAGCTGCGCCATTATTTTGAACTCTACGCAAATGTTCGTCCGGCGAAAAATATACCGGGGATTAAAGGCGTTGTTGAAAATACAGATTTGGTTATTTTTCGTGAAAATACTGAAGGGTTTTATAGCGATAGAAATATGGCTTTAGGTACGGGGGAATGGCAAGTTACAGACGATATTGTCATATCTGCGGGAGTATTTTCAAGGAAAGCCATTGAGAGGATTGCCCTTGAAGCATTTCGGATGGTTGAGAAGCGCCGCAAAAAGGTGACGATCGTTCATAAAGCGAATGTCATAAAACTTTGCTCAGGATTGTTCAAAAGAGTTTGCCTGGAGGTTGCTAAGGACTTTCCGGATGTGCAAGTTGATGATTACCATATAGACGCTGCGACAGCACATCTTGTCCGCCATTCCAAGGATTTTGATGTCATTGTTACTGAAAATATGTTTGGCGACATCCTCTCTGATTTGACAGGCGAACTTGTAGGGAGCTTGGGACTGGCTCCGTCTATTAATACAAATGATAGACAAGCAATGGCTCAAGCGGCACATGGTTCAGCACCTGATATAGCCGGGCAAAATATCGCGAACCCGACAGGAATAATATTTTCTACTGTTATGCTTATGGAATGGCTCAGCGCCCGCCATCAAGATTTAAAACTTAAAGAAACAGCGGAACTTATAGAAAAAGCTGTCTTTAAAACAATGGATGAAGGCGTGAAAACTCCGGATCTTCAGGGCACGGCATCAACTGCTGAATTTACGGAATCTATTATGACAAATATCGGCTGTCTTTCTTAATAACCAACCTCAAATATTTTAATAATGAACTCCCCGGTTACTCATTCTGTAAGAAAAGGGTGCGGGGAAGTTCTAATTTATCAGCCGACTAATCGAACGCAGTTTTCTTCTTCTTAGACTTCAATACAATAACTTTCGGTCAGCTGTGTCCTGGAATTAAACTATTTCTCCATCAGTATGGAACTATATACTTGAGTTGGTGCGGAAGGATCGATCCTGGCTTTAGCACTGTTCACGGCAGTAATCGCTTCATTAAAGGCTGAAGCAATTAACCGCCATTTTTTCGGATACCCGGCAATGTCCCCGGCGGCGTATACACCTTCCAGCGCGGTTTCCATATTCTCATTAACCGGAATGCGCCGTCCTTCGAGCTTGAATCCCCAATTTTTTACCGGGTCAAGATCAAAATGATAGCCTTGGCTAACGATTAATTCATCGACGCTAAGATTCTCCATTTTCCCATTATCAATATTTTTTACAGATACCCCCGACAAATGCCGGCTGTCACCGTTCAAAGCAGTAACCGTACAAGACAGCTTGACTTCAACATTTGATTGCTGCAACTGTTTCATTTCTTTTTCGAATCCTTTATAGCTGTTGCGATTGCAAATAAGATAGACATGGCGGGCTGTTTTTGACAATCGTATAGCCGGCTCGAAAGCTGAGTTGGCATCACCAAAGATTGCCATTCTTTTTCCGGCAAATACTGTTAAGTCTTTCGGTTCATAATGAACACATCTATCTTCGTAATACTCGATATTTTTCAGCTGCGGACGGCGAATCTTAAACAGTCCGGGACCAGCTGCAATGATAACAGTTTTTGAGTAGTGGATCTCCCCGTTGCTGCCGGTTAATTTGAATATCCCGTCTTCACTTTTTTCAAGGCCTTCGACAGCCTGACCCAATACAAGGGCAGGATCAAACCTAAATGCCTGGTCCTTGATTTGGTTAATTAAATCACGTCCGCTGATTTTCGGTATGCCTCCGATATCATATATGTATTTATCAGGATAAAAAACAGAAACAGTTCCGCCTAAATCGGTGAGATATTCAATAATTTTTGTTTTCATGCTGCGCATCCCGGCATAGTAAGCGGCAAACAGACCTGCAGAACCTCCTCCGATGATCGTTACATCATAACATTCACTATTTTTCAATCTCTACACTCCCTTAAATTTAAGTGATCTGTATAAAAAGCGTAATGTTAATCATTTTCCAAAAATGACAGTTGACGATATAAATGAAAAAGACTACAATACCATTGTAAACGAAAATGATAATCATTATCAATAAAATTTTATATATCAAATTGAAATGGAGGGATACCAAATATCAGAAGGAAGCTGATAATCATTGAGAACTAAAGTTTGTTAGGTTTTACATAAAATTGGGTTAAAAGGGAGAAGAAACAAATGAAAAAGATTAATAGACTTATTCCGTTTCTGCTTGCACTTGTGTTTTTGCTTAGTGCTTGCGGAAATCAATCTACTGAAACGAAGGGTCAGAGTGAAAATAATCACGGAGATGAGAAGTCAACAAAAATTTATCATTCAGAAAACGGCCCTGTTAAAGTGCCAAAACATCCAAAACGAGTTGTCTTACTCTCTTCTTTCTTTGCAGGTGATGTCACTTCCCTTGGGGTGAACGTTGTCGGTATTGATAAATGGGGGAAGACGAGTCCGGTGTTAAAAAGTAAATTAAAAAATGCAAAAGTTGTCTCCGATCAAAACCTGGAAGAAATTATTAAACTGCATCCAGACCTCATTATTGGATTATCCGACACAAAAAATATTAATAAATTGAAAAAAATTGCACCAACGGTTACATATACGTATGGCAAGCTAAATTATTTAGATCAATACATTGCTGTCGGCAAACTTCTTGGTAAAGAAAAACAAGCCAAAAAATGGGTTGAAAGCTTTAAACAGCGCAGTACAGATTTGGGGAAAAAAATTAAAGCTAAAATTGGTGAAGATGCCACCGTTTCTGTTATCGAGAAATTTGATAAACAGTTTTATGTATATGGCGACAATTGGGCCAGAGGAACGGAAATCCTCTATCAGGCTATGGGATTGAAAATGCCGAAAAAGGTGAAAGAAACTGCACAAAAAGCAGGATATCAAGCAATTTCACCTGAAGCGATTCCGGAATTCGCCGGTGACTACATTGTGCTTGTACAAGAGTCAGGTAAAAACAATTCGTTCGAAAATACTGAGACGTACAAAAATATTCCGGCGGTCAAAAAAGGTCATGTTATTAAAGTTAACGGCGATGCTTTCCATTTTAATGATCCGCTTAGTCTAGATTATGAGTTGGACGTCTTTAAAAAGGCATTTCTGGATAAAAAATGAGCTGAAAAAGGGAAGGGGCTTAAAGATAAAGGGATATTTTCAAATGCCCCTTACCTGTTAATGAACTTTTAATAGAAAGATGAGAGAATATGGGGAAACTGGTATCTAGAATTCCATTTATTGTTATATTAATTGCAGGGATAGTGGTTCTTATCGTTTCTTTCTTCATCACGATGCTTTTTGGGGCAGGGGATGCAACGTTTCATGACGTTTGGTCTGCATTAGCTTCCAACGTAAATTCAGAAGCGGTAACGTCAATCCGAGAAATCCGCTTGCCGCGGGAAATTGCGGCTGTCTTTGTCGGTGCCGCTCTTGCAGTATCCGGTGCCATTATGCAAGGTGTCACGCGAAATCCATTGGCTGATCCAGGGCTGCTTGGCGTGACTGCGGGGGCAAATGCCGCACTGGCGGTCACCTTGGCTTTTCTTCCAAATGCTAATTATTATGCGATTATGGTGGCTTGCATCATAGGGGCAGCTGTCGGCACTTTGATAGTTCTTGGTATAGGGGCAGTCAAAAAAGGCGGCTTTTCGCCATTTCGGATTGTTCTGGCCGGCGCTGCGGTTACCGCATTTTTGAATGCTGCAGCTGAAGGCATCGGGCTTTATTTTAAAATTTCTAAAGATGTCTCGATGTGGACGGCCGGCGGTTTAATGGGAACTGCATGGGAGCAGCTTAAAGTTGTTATTCCCTTTATCGCCATAGGGGTTATTGTTTCCTTTATCCTGTCGCGTCAACTAACCATTCTAAGTTTAAACCGGGAGCTCGCTGTCGGATTGGGACAAAAAAGCAGCCAAATTAAAATCATTTTATTTATAGTAATCATACTGCTTGCCGGTTCTGCAGTTGCGCTTGCCGGGAATCTTGCCTTTCTCGGGTTAATGATTCCGCATATTGTCCGTACCATTGTCGGTACAGATTACAGGCTGATCTTACCGATGTCAGCGGTGATAGGGCCAATTTTTATGCTGCTGGCGGATACATTCAGCCGGACGATTAATGCGCCGTATGAAACGCCAATCGCCGCGATTGTATCAATACTGGGTCTCCCGTTTTTCTTATTTGTTGTACATAAAGGGGGGCGGGCCTTCTCATGATCCCAACAAATTTAATAAAAAAACAACAGCTTATTCTTTTAGTCTTGATTGCATTGATACTGATAACTGCTTTGATAGGGATGGGGCTCGGCGCTGCTTCTTTATCGTACAATCGCCTGTTTTCAGTTATTTTAGGTCAGGGCACATTTAAAGAAAACTTTATATTATTTTCTATACGTCTTCCCCGTTTGGTTGTTACGGTACTTGCGGGAATGGCGCTGGCTGTTTCCGGCGCCATTTTACAGGGGATGACGCGAAATGACCTTGCTGATCCCGGGATTATTGGTATTAATTCTGGAGCAGGTGTTGCAATTGCTGTCTTTTTCCTCTTTTCGCCAATAGAAGTGGATTCTTTTGTCTATTTGCTGCCATTGGTTGCTTTCGTCGGGGCTTTTTTAACGGCGAGTTTTATTTACGTCTTTTCTTACAGACGCAACACCGGATTTCAGCCGATAAGTCTCATATTGACTGGTATCGGTTTTTCCATGGCGTTATCGGGTGTCATGGTTGTATTGATTTCATCAGCGGATCGTCAAAAAGTTGATTTTATCTCGAGGTGGCTGTCAGGAAATATATGGGGCACGGATTGGCCCTTTATTATGGCACTTATTCCGTGGCTTATTATCTTTATCCCATATACTTTATTTAAAGCCAGGCGCCTGAATTTGCTTAGTTTGGACGATACAGTTTCAACGGGGCTTGGTGTCCCGCTCGGGAAGGAACGGCTAACGCTGCTTATTGCAGCAATAGCTCTTGCTGCTGCTGCCGTTTCAGTGACTGGAGGTATTGCCTTTATTGGGTTGATGGCACCGCATATTGCCCGGGCGCTCATCGGCCCTCGTCACCAGCTGCTCATTCCAATCGCGGCATTAGCAGGGGGGTGGCTGTTAATGCTGGCTGATACGATAGGACGGAACTTAGCGGAACCCGACGGTATTCCTGCAGGCATTGTTACCGCTCTTATTGGTGCCCCGTACTTTCTGTATTTGTTAATGAGAAAAAGTTAAGGATTAAAATAGACGGGTGGGCGAGTCACAGGAGTTCTCCCCTTAATCTCAATGGAGTTCGAGATTAGAGGGGGATCTCCTTTTATACATATAAAGTGTACTCGATTATTTTCCTTGTGAACCTATGATATTAAACTTCGATAGAGGCCAAAAACGAAGATCTACCTTACCAACGACCTTATCCATATCAACAAAACCGAATTGACGGCTATCAACACTTTCTCTCCGATTATCTCCCATAACCCAAAGTTTTCCCTTTGGTACAGTCGAATGACCGGTGTATTCTTTTAAAGTGAAGTCCTGAGTTAATTGACCAGTGATGAGTTGACCTTTATAAGGCTTTAAATAGGGTTCTTTAACCGGTTTTCCATTAATATAAAGAACATCATTCTTATAAGCAATTTTGTCCCCCGGCAAGCCGATAACGCGTTTAACATAATCTTCATTTTTGGTGGCGTGAAATATCACAACATCGAAACGGTGAGGTTTGCTTATATTGTAGTCGATTTTATTTACGATTAACCGATTGCCATCCTGCAGGTTAGGCATCATTGATTTTCCTTCAACAACATAGCTTGAAAATAAAAATGTTCTAATGATAATTACTGCTATAACAGTTACCCCAAATACACGGATCCATTGGGGTATTTCTCTTCTTTTTCTCATTAAATAGCCTCCATTTTAGCAACCTAATAATTTTGATTTTCTTAATTAGAAAAGCCATTCTATATCAGTGATGTATAAGTGTTTGTAATGAAGCAAGGAAGCAATTGACATATCCGGAAAAAGGAATCCAAACTCAGTTAAACGGAATCTTTCGTACATTATAACAATTATTATAAAAAATTAAAGCAGAAAAATCCAATCAGTGCGCGACTTAACAGGACTTGGTCATTGCTTTCTAGAAGTAATTATAATGGATTTTTATTGCAATAATTAAAAAGTGCCTTTAAGAGGGGTTCATCATGCGGGAAGATTGTGTCTTTTGTAATCCAAAACTGGAAACAAATCAAAAGGTTATTATAAGTAATAAATATTGCATTTTTTTGCAGTTAGAACAGGCTGATGTAAAAGGAAGCCAACTTGAAGGTGCCGGGGTCATTGTTCCAAGGAAACATAGGGAAACAGTATTTGATTTAACAATTGATGAATGGCAAGCGACATATGAACTATTACGAGACGTAAAAAAATATTTAGATGGTAAATATCAGCCAAAGGGATATAATCTTGGCTGGAACTGCGGTGAAGTTGGCGGGCAACATATTCTCCATTCTCATTTTCATGTTATACCTAGGTATGAAGATGAGCCACTTGCAGGTAAAGGCATTCGATATTTACTTAAGGGTCCGGAAAATAAAAGAAAAACCTGATGGATAGTTGTCCGGAATAACAAAGGGATTAGTTGAAAGGTTGGGGAAAAGGATATGAAATACACTGACATAAACGCAAAAAAGTGGGATGAATGGTCAAAGGAAAAATGGATATGGACGGTTCCGATAACCCAGGATCAGTATCAGGAAGCTTTAAATGGTTCGATTAAAGTTTACCTGACACCGCAGATTCCAGTCCCGGAAGAATGGTTTTCAAACATTAGAAACAAAAAAATATTAGGATTGGCTTCAGGCGGCGGGCAACAAGGGCCGATTTTTGCGGCTAACGGAGCTGATGTCACTATTCTCGATTATTCTGATGCACAATTAAATGCTGAGAGGATAGTTGCCGAAAGAGAAGGATATCAGATAAATCTAGTAAAAGCTGATATGTCAGAGAGGCTTCCGTTTGACGATGAGACATTTGATATGATCTTTCATCCTGTCTCCAATACTTATATACAGGATATTATGCCGCTTTGGAAAGAGTGTTATCGTGTTTTGAAAAAAGGCGGGCATTTACTTGCGGGTTTTACCAATCCCGATATTTATTTATTTGATGAAGAATTAAAAGTCGTAAATAGATTGCCATATGATCCGCTAGCAAATTTTAACGAAGAAGAACGGCAAGAAGTGATAAAAAATGAAGGGTTACAATTCAGCCATTCATTTGAAACGCAAATTGGCGGCCAATTGAAAGCAGGATTTAAATTGGTAGATTTGTATGAGGATAAGGGGACAGACGATTTGTCCAATTACATGTCAACTTTTATTGCAACAAGGGCTGAAAAATAGGTTTGGGTATGAGGCGGAGCAGATTCTCCACCTATTTCATTAAAGTTTCAATAAGTTTAAAGCAAAAAGGAGCCCTGCCATGGATAAAAATGAACTGATAGGATTATATCATAAAGAACTTCGGCAAGAAGCACAATCCCCAGGTTATATAAGAGAGGAAACAGAGCATATTGTACGACATATTTCACAGTTTGGTGAAAAAGGATTCATTATATCGTCAAATCTAAATGAAAACAATGCAAAAAAGATTATTAAGGAAGAGTTAAACTATTTTAGAAACCTGGGACAGGATTTTGAATGGAAAGTATATAGCTACGATAAGCCCTATAATTTAAAAGATCTTCTTCTACAAGAAGGATTCAAGGAAAATGAATCTGAGGCTCTTATGGTCATACCGTTAGATGATAAGCACCCTTTGCTTAATAATGACCTGGATTTCAATCTTAAGGAAATAACAGATCAACAAGGCATTCAGGATATTGTAGCTTTAGAAAACGCCGTCTGGAATACGCCGCATGCCGAGTTAGGAGAAAGGCTTTGGAGAGATAAACAAAATAATCCGCAATCTTTATACCTTTATGGGATTTATACAGATGGTCAGCTTGTCAGTGCAGCCTGGATGTACATAGAGACTCATTCATCCTTTGTTAGCTTATGGGGAGGTTCAACGCTTCCTAAGTATAGAGGTAAAGGTTATTATACAGCGCTTCTGGCCGCTCGGGCAAAAAAGGCATTTGAAGAAGGATATTTATTCCTTACTGTTGATGCCAGTCCAATGAGCAGACCTATCCTTGAAAAGAATGGCTTTCTTTGTCTTGCATACTCTTACGGATGCCAATCACCTAATTAATCAAACGTTTGTTTAATTCTAAAACTGAAAAAGATCAATTTTTTAATATTTTTGGACAGTAGTGGAATGGATTGCTTTTTCTAATATTTTATTAGATAGTGAGAGTTTGAAACCCAAAATGATGAAACAATTCCAGGTTAAATTGAAAGGACGTTTAATTTAAGAGATCTATAAATATAAAAATAACTTTTATAAGGGGGAATAAGGTTGAAAGCAATAGTCGTTACGCAACATGGGAAGCCTGAAGTAATGAAATACATGGATATCGAGATTCCGAAGATAAGCCCTAAGCAAGTCTTGATTAGAGTTGAAAAAACAAGTGTTAATTATGCTGATGTTAAAACTAGATATGGTAATAAGGGAAGCGGGAAAGTTCCTTATGTCCCAGGAATAGATGCGGCTGGTGAAATTATTGAGATAGGTTCAGAGGTTCATAATCTGAAGGTTGGTCAAAGGGTTATTGCTTTTCCAACAAAAGGATCATATTCAGAATATGCTGTTTCCAATGCTAATCTTACTTTTCCAATTCCTGATGGCGTTAATTTTGATGATGCCGCCGCTTGTCCTATCGTTTCTTTTCTTTCTTATAAACTTCTTGCTGACATCGCAAGGATTGAAAAGGGAGAAACTGTCCTTATTCACTCGGCCGCCGGCGGGGTAGGAACAACAGCTATACAATTGGCAAGGATTTTAGGTGCAGGTCAAATCATTGGAACGGTTGGCGTTGAAAACAAAGTTCCAGTTGCAGAAAAGGCTGGTGCGGACTTTGTTATATGCTATGAACAAGAGGACTTTGCAAAAAAGGTAAATGAAATGACTGATGGCAAGGGAGCAGATATTGTTTTAGATTCAATTGCGGGAGATATAACGGGAAAAAGCTTAGAATGCTTAGCAAAGTACGGGCGGTTAGTTCAATATGGCAATTCCAGCGGTCAAGACGGCATCATTAAAACAAGCGATCTTCATGCAAGCTGCCGTTCAATACTTGGGTATAGCCTGGGGACGACCAGAAAGAATAGGCCTGAATCTCTCCGGCAAACAGCAAAACAGGTATTACAATATATAGAAAACGGTCAATTAAAAATCGAAATAGGGCACCGTTTTCCTTTAGCAGATGCAGTATCAGCCCATAGTTTAATAGAAAGCAGATTAAGCACAGGGAAAATTCTATTAGATGTCAGGTGATATAAAATGCAATTATTCCATTATCATTGGTGGACGAACAAAGTAGAGGAAATGGAAAAGTTTTATGTTAATTTAGGGTTTCAAGTTATGCTAAGAGTCGGTAAATATGAAGGGGAAATGCAAACATTTAACTCTCCTTTAAAATGGGATGATTTCAGACATAAAGAAATTACATTTAGGATTATTGAGATGCGAAAAGGACAAACGAATGTCACATTCGGATACGGGAAAAAAGATCGGTTTGACCATATTGGTTTTCTAGTAAATAACAATGAATACAAGCAGATTATTAACAGGGCGGAAGAGTTAAATTGGAAAGTTAACGAAGGGGAAAGAAGGACTTTTATTGCAACTCCCTGGAAAATTAGAATTGAATTGCAAAAAAGAGCAGATGTTATTACGGAAGTCAAAGATACAATGATTAAAACTATGGAAATATATTTGCCATTTAATGATAATCCAAAATTAATTTCGTATTTGTTAGGTCTTAAAGTTACACTTGAAAGTAATACCGAGATTAAGATGCAAGGTAAAAGCTGGAGTATGGCCTTCTTAAATGAAAGCCATACCAAAATGAGTAAAATTACTTTTCTTTCTAAAGAATTTTTTGATAAGGTTGATCCCGTTAATACAAGATTATTATCGGTAAATAACTAATCCCTTAAGCATTTAAGGAAGTTAGAATATGGAAAAAAGTTATCTTATATTTTGAGCATTCGGTTCTACAGTCACTTCTTTTGGCAGCTGGTATGAAACGCTTGGAACTTTTCGCGGCGTGTTTTTGATCAGATCGGAGGAGTAAATGGTAACAATCATACTGCCTCCAAGCGCTTTAGCCTTTATTAATATTGGCTCGTTATATTTATTTTGAAAGCGAAAATCAGGGCCGTACCAGCTGACTGTAGCGTCGCGGCCGGGTGGAACATAAGGTACCCGCTTGCTGTGGGAATAGCGCTGAACGATTTGCAGTCCGGCGCGGTCAACGGCATTAAACAGAGTTGATGATACTTGGCAAATGCCCCCGCCAACACCCTCAGACAGCTCCCCTTTAACAATTACGGGGGCGCGCTTATATCCTCTTTGTATAGTCCTCATCCCGACAACCTTATTAAACGAAAAAGTCGCATTTGGCAGTACAACATAATTGTTAATGGCATCTGCAGCTAAAGAGATGTTGTCTGTACGATTTCTATTGTTTGGATTAAAATAAGTGACATATTGACCGATTTGTTTCTCCCGGATGCGTGAAAGCAACTCGCTGTCAATTTTCGGATAAATAGTCTGTCGTGGAACTTCAATAGTGGAAGGACCATTGCCTAATAAATTGTTATAAAGCAGGTTCTTAAAAGCTTCACGATTCAATTTGAAGCCTGGTTTTTCCGAAACGATATTTCCTTGATCATTAAACCAGGCATTTACAGGCGCCCGGTAAATTTGCCGGTCAATTTTATTTATAAATTGATTGTACTTATTGATGTCAATCATTGGCACACCAAGAGAAGGTATTCTAAGATCAGAGCGGTTAACGGTGGTAATCGTCTTGTCTTGTTGATTAATGTGTAAGTTGTTAGGAAGATTTACATGCTGCGTAAATAGTAAAAGTCCGACCATCCATATCAATTTCATTTGCGGTACCTCCCTACATTAGTATAAACAGGCAGTGATTTTTTCATGTAATGATGAGCGGGTGTTGTTAATAATAAAGTTATAATTAGGGGTGAGTCGGAAATGCAAATCAGGAGGTTTAAATCAGCCGATTTAGAACAAATATTAGAATTGTTTTACGATACAGTTCATACTGTGAACGCAAAAGATTATCATTTAGTGCAATTGGAAGCATGGGCGCCAAAAACACCTGATAGATCAAGATGGATGAATTCGTTAAAAGAGAACATATCTTATGCAGCTGAAATTAATGGGAAAATTATTGGCTTTGGTGATTTTAATAACGAGGCCTATTTAGATAAACTATTCACTCATAAAGATTATCAAGGAAAAGGCGTTGCTTCAAAAATTTTAAACACCCTTGAACAAGAGGCAATGAAATTAGGATGCAAGGAAATATATACGGAAGCGAGTATTACAGCTCGTCCCTTTTTTGAAAATAAAGGATACACGTGTTTGAATAGACAAAATAAGAAACACAATGGGCAAGTTTTTATCAACTATATAATGAGAAAAACGCTATATACAGAATAAAGTAATGTCCTTCATCATAAAGTTTTTTACTAAAGCTGTCATCAACTTAAGTTAAACAGTTAAAGGACGTCCCCCTCCTTCCTCATTCTCAAAATATCCCAACCCTTTTCTTTTTATCACTCAAATAGACAATTAGCTACGGGAAGGCTCATGCATTGAAAAAATTAGGAAAAGGAGAGTGAAGATTGAGCAGGCAATTAAGTTATCGAATAATTGGTAAGGTTGCCGCTGCTTGTGTGATATCAGGAGCTATTCTAGGCGGATGCAGTTCTGATAAAGAAACTGCAGGAAATGAGCCATCGCCAAAAAAAGAAGAGCATGCCAAAGAAAACCGGCAAGCTAAACAGCCGGAACTTAAAGGAACCCCGCTGAGAAACGGAAATGGCAGTCTTCAGTTGACGCTGCCGGATGGCTGGCAGGAAGATAAATTGCTGAATCCGCAAGCAGCACTTGCCGCATCCAACCGAACGAAAGATGAGTATATTTTAGTATTCGCTTATGCCAAAAGGGAGTTTTCCAAAAATGCCAGGCTTGATAACTTTATTAATGCCATGCAAGCTAACATGAAGGTAGAAGCAAAGAATATGGTTGTTGGGCAAGAAAATAATGTGACAGTGGACCGCCTGCCTGCCAAGCAGGTAAATATAAAGGGAGAAATATCCGGTATCAAGGCTGAGATGTTAGTCACATATTTAGAAAAAGGCGATTACTTCTTTCAAATGATGGCATGGACGAGTGAAGATAAATATGAAGGAAGCAAACAAGATCTTAAGCAAGTGTCTGAATCATTGCGGATTTTAAAAAATGATATTCCAAACGCCTCTTCAGGAACGCCGAACGCTTCTAATGGCGCGCTTACCCAAGGGTTCAAAAGCAATGACGGCAATTCCGCGATTAAGCTGCCGGCGGACTGGCGCACAGAAAGCAATCTTAATCCTGATGCGTCTATTCAGGCATCGAATACAGCAAACGAAGAATATTTGGTTATTATTTCAGAACCGAAAAGTCATTTTAATAATGGCTTTAAGCTAAAGGACTACTATAACATTGTTATAAAGAACATGAATAATGCGGTGCAAAATGCTTCTTCAACCAAACCGGTCAGTATTAAAATTAATCAAAAACCTGCTCTCCAATATGAATTGAGCGGTGAAGTTGAGAATATCAAACTTTCGTATTTAGTAACACTTGTAGAATCCCCTGACGGGTTTCATCAAGTTATTTTTTGGACCCTGAAGCCGCGGATGAATGATAATCGGCAATTCTTTAAGGATGCTGCGGAAACTTTTCAAACGAAATAACAAATCAACATCAATATTTGAAGCAACCTGGTGTACCTTTTTGGTAACAGTCCGGAGTTGCTTTTTTATAATTTTTTATTTTTTGTTGACAAATATATAAACATTAATTAAATTTGTTTATATATTATATAGATTAACTTTGGTGGTGTTTGTTATTTTGATGCAAAAAAATTTGTTTTGGGAAGCATCTATTAAAGAACTTAAAGATGGATTTATCGAAAAGGACAATTGTTATATTTGTTTACTTTGCGGGGAAATGTTTGAAAAAGGCATTATTTATCCGGAAGATGGCGTTTTATATGAGGCAGAAAAGTATATGCGGGTTCATATTGAGCATAAACATCATTCAGTGTTTGAATACATCATTCATTTGGATAAGGATATGACAGGTTTATCCGATCATCAGAAAAAACTTCTGCAGCTGTTCTACCAAGGAAAAAGTGATAAAGAAATACAAAAGGAAATGGGTATTGGAAGTACCTCAACGATTCGAAATCACCGTCATACTTTGAAAAAGAAAGAGCGTCAGGCAAAAATGCTGCTGACCCTTATGGAGCTTGTAAAGGAAAATGATAAACGTCAGCGTGAGAACCACTCTTTTGAAACAATCCCTATACTAAATGGACGCTATAATATCCCAAAAAATGAATATAAAGATATTCTAAATAAAAACTTTCCTGAAGGTTTTAATGGTCCTTTAAGAACGTTTAATTTAAAAGAAAAACAAAAAGTTGTTGTTTTAAATGAAATTGCCAAACGCTTTAACAAACAGCTCATTTACACTGAGAAAGATGTAAATGAAATATTAAAACCGCTATATCATGATTATATTGGCCTCAGAAGGTATTTGGTTGATTATGGATTTTTAGATCGCAAATCAGACGGGAGTGAGTATTGGGTAAAAGTTAGTTCTAAAAGAAGGGGAATGAAAAGTATGGGTCGAAAAAAAGAACTAAAGCAAATTTATAAAGAAACGGAAACTAAGGCCGGTGTTTACCAGGTTAAAAACATTAAAAATGAAAAGATTCTAATAGGAAGTACGATGAATATAAAGACTTTAAATGGACTTCGTTTCATGCTGAAAAATGGTAACAACCCTAACAAAACGCTTCAAAAGGAATGGAATGAATTTGGAGAAGATGCCTTTGTTATCGAGGTTTTAGAAGAATTAAAAACGGAAGAAACAGAGCGTACTAAAATCAAAAAGGAGTTGGAAAAACTTGAAGAGAAATGGTTAGAGAAACTAAATCCGTATGGAGAACGCGGCTACAACCGAAAAAATAAGTGAATAGGGGAAATGATATTTGGAAAGATCACGAGAAAAAGAAGGTATGAGCGTACAGGATAATGAAAGTGTTAATAAACCGATTTGGCGAACGATGTTTTTATTTTTGATCCCGCTGCTTCTAAGCAACGTATTACAGTCAATCGGCCAGCTGGTAGGAAGTGTTGTCGTCGGCCGTTGGCTTGGAGTCAATGACTTAGCCGCCATTTCAGCTTTCTTTCCATTGTTTTTTCTGCTTGTTTCTTTTGCGATAGGCATTGGATCAGGCAGCTCAATCTTAATTGGTCAGGCATACGGCGCGCGTAATGAAGAACGCTTAAAGGCGATTGTCGGTACAACACTGACGTTTACCTTTCTTATCGGATTAGCCCTGGCTGTTGTCGGCAGCATTTTCACATGGGATATTCTGCGCCTCATGGGCACGCCGGACAATGTCATTGGTGTGAGTGTTCACTATGCGCGTATTCTGCTTATTTCAATGCCGATTATGTTTTTATATTTTGTATACACCACTTTTATTCGCGGTATAGGGGATTCTAAGACACCATTTTACTTTCTTATTATTAGCACTGTACTAAATTTGGCATTGTTGCCGGTTCTTATTTTTGGCTGGCTCGGCGTTCCTGAATTCGGGATTTACGGTGCGGCATATGCATCCGTAATTTCAATGGTTATCACATTTATCATTATGCTTATTTACTTGAAAAAGGTGAAGCATCCGCTGCAATTCGATGCATCTGTCAGGCGCCATCTCCGGATGGAAGGAAGCTTGATGAAATTGCTGCTGCGCCTCAGTATCCCATCAAGCATCAATATGATATTGGTATCTTTGTCTGAAATTGCTGTCATCACTTTTGTTAATAGCTTTGGATCAGATGCTACTGCGGCTTACGGTGTTGTTAATCAAGTGGCAAGTTATGTTCAGATGCCGGCAATCAGCCTGGGTATCGCAGTTTCTATATTTGCCGCACAGTCCATCGGGGCAAATCAATTTGATCGGCTGAAGCATGTGATCCATGCGGGTCTCGCACTTAACTATGCTATAGGCGGAATATTAGTCATCGTTATTTATGTGTTTTCAAAAGGGATTCTGTCTTGGTTCTTGACGGATAACAGTACACTTGCGATTGCCCATAGTCTGTTAATGATAACATTGTGGAGTTATTTGGTCTTTGGCCATGCGCAAATTATCACTGCCACCATGCGGGCGAGCGGAACAGTCCTTTGGCCGACCGTGTTCAGTGTCGTATCAATTTGGCTTGTTGAGGTCCCGGTTGCTTTTGTACTTTCACATTACACCAGCCTCGGCATAAAAGGAATCTGGGTAGGCTACCCTGCTGCGTTCATCATTAGTCTTATTTCGCAGTTTTCGTATTATCAGTTGTCATGGAAAAGAAAGCGTTTTGAGCGTCTCGTTCAATGATTAAAGTTAAGGTAAATTTAATATAGATCTAAATTATTTTAGATTTAAAGAAAGGACGAATAAAATGAATTTCATTTGTACAACATGCGGTACACAATATTCTTTTTCAAAAGAACCGCCTTCCCGCTGCCAGATTTGCGAAGAAGAACGTCAGTATGTGAATCCATCCGGACAATCTTGGACGACTCTTGGTGACATGATTGAAAGCAAAGAATTTATAAACGAATTTCTATACGAAGAAACAGGGCTTTACAGCATGACGACTAAACCGAATTTTGCCATTGGTCAAACCGCTTATTTTATTCAAAATCACGGGTTCAACCTGATGTGGGATTGTATAACATATTTAGACGATAAATCACTTGATGAAGTAAAGAAATTAGGCGGCGTGCATGCCATTGCACTCTCGCATCCGCACTATTATTCAACACAAGTAGAATGGGCAGAGGCATTAGATGCGCCCATTTATATCCATGAATACGATAAAGAATGGGTGATGAGGCCAAGTGATAAAATTAAATTTTGGTCTGGAGAAGTGTTAGAACTCGCAAAAGGATTATCGCTTTATCGTTTAGGCGGTCATTTTAAAGGGGGAACTGTTGTCCATTGGGAAAATGGAAATGAAGGAAAAGGCGTACTTTTGACTGGTGATATCATTCAAGTGGTCGCTGATCGCCGGTGGGTTAGCTTCATGTACAGCTATCCGAACCTTATTCCCCTGCCTGCGGAAAAGGTCGGGGAAATGGCGAAAAAGGTTAAGGATTTAAAATTCGATCGACTGTATAATGCCTTCCATAGAGTCGTCAAGGAGAACGCTAATGAATCTGTCCAAAAATCAGCAAAGCGGTATATAGAGGCGTTGCAAGGAAAACTGTTTCACACTTAAAATGTAACTTGCTCCTGCTTTTTACTTTAAAGTTAATGATAAAAATTATGTGATAATTTGGTAATTGCTTTAATAATAAAATCTGCAATTTCCCCCTTGACTTCATTTTTTTATTCTGTATAATTAAAAACATCAAATAAACGAACGAAAAACAAAATCGATGATAAAGAGAGTAGTTGCATGAATTTGCGAGAAGCGAGCCGGGATGGTGGAAGCCGGTGCAGAGCATGTAATGAACCGCACTTTTGAGATGTCAGCCTGAACAAGTGCAAGCTTAAATAGGGTTGGCCGGGTGACCCCCGTTAAAAACGTAAAAGTTGATTCCGAGTATTTTCGGAATAATGAGAGTGGTACCGCGGGTATTGTATACATACGCTCGTCTCTTTTTTAATAAAGAGACGGGCGTTTTTAATTTTATAAAAAGAATCGATGAAGAAGAGAGTAGTTGCATGAAACCTGCAAACAGCGAGCCGGGATGGTGGAAGCCGGTGCAGGGACATGTAATGAACCGCACTTTTGAGATGTCAGCTTGAACAAAAGCAAAGCTTGAAGTAGAGCTGACCGGGTGACACCCGTTAATAGTTGCGAAAGCCGGTTCCGTATTTGGAACAATAAGAGTGGTACCGCGGGTGATGTTTAACGCTCGTCTCTATATTGAGACTGAGTGTTTTTTTTATACCTTATTTTATTTGACTATAAATTGGCAAACTTCGTAAAGTGCCAATTTTCAATATAAG
This sequence comes from Scopulibacillus cellulosilyticus, assembly GCF_042665295.1. Lineage (NCBI taxonomy): Bacteria > Bacillati > Bacillota > Bacilli > Caryophanales > Sporolactobacillaceae > Scopulibacillus > Scopulibacillus cellulosilyticus. The sequence continues at coordinate 82,433 of NZ_JBHTCO010000015.1, read as the reverse complement.
TTCTTTTAAAATCATCAAAGAGACGGGGGAAGCAAATTGAAGGCAGGTATTATTGGTGCTAATGGGTACAGCGGAGTAGAACTGATTCGTTTTCTTATCAATCACCCTAATGTTGAAATTGAAATGCTTATATCTCATTCGACGAGCGGCAAAAACGTAAAGGAACTTTATCCTCATTTATCTAAAGTTTGCGAAAAGCCGTTAGAAAATGTTGATGTTGACGAAGTTGCAGAAAAGGTTGACTTATTGTTTTTTGCGACGCCATCGGGTGTCAGTCAAAATCTTGTACCAGAGTTTCTAGATAAAGGATTAACTTGCATCGACTTATCCGGAGACTTTAGATTGAATGATCCGGAAAAATATACGAAATGGTATCAGAAACCGGCGGCAGATCAGAGTTATCTGCAACAAGCCGTTTACGGATTATCAGAGTTTTATAAAGAACAAATCAAAAATGCGAAGCTGATTGCTAACCCGGGCTGTTATCCAACTGCCGCACTGCTCGGCATCCTTCCGGCAGCTAAAATGGGTTTGGTAGATCTTGAAACATTAATTATCGATGGCAAATCAGGTGCATCAGGTGCGGGACGGGGCGTTTCGCTGGGCTCACATTTTTGTGAGGTGAATGAAAATGTTAAGGCATATAAGGTCGGCGTTCACCAACATACACCGGAAATTGAGCAAACGATTCAAAGTATTACGGGCGAGCAAACGAACTTAAGTTTTACGCCCCATCTCATACCAATGACAAGAGGAATTATGTGTACGGTCTATGCCAGCTTGAAAAAGCCGCTTTCAACAGAAGAGGCTGTAGAACATTACAAGCAATTTTATGAATCTGACCATTTTGTAAGGGTTAGGGAACCCGGATATTGGCCGGCAACTAAAGAAGTTTATGGTTCAAACTATTGCGACATCGGCATTGTTTCTGATGAACGCACCAACAGGCTGATGATTATTTCAGTGATTGACAATGTTGTTAAGGGAGCTTCAGGCCAAGCGATTCAAAACATGAACCTGATGAATGGATGGGAGGAATGGACGGGATTAACTTTGACACCTGCCTATCCGTAAAATATCAAACTTTTAATCAATTAAAAATAACGGAAGAGAATGGAGATGACGAGCATGATCGATCAAGAGAAAGCAAGTATTCAAGTTTTATCAGAAGGCGGTGTCGCACAGCCTAAGGGCTTTAAAGCAGGAGGACTTCACTGCGGGATTAAATATAAACGCCCTGATCTCGGATGGATTTATTCAGAAGTACCGGCGGCTGCAGCAGCAGTATATACAACAAACCAGTTTCAGGCAGCCCCTTTGATTGTCAGCCAGGAAAGTATTGCTGTTGAACAAAAGCTTCAATTAGTATTGTGTAATTCAGGGATTGCTAATGCTTGTACGGGAGAAGAAGGACTCGAAAATGCCTATGCTTCGCGGAAAATGGTTGCTCAGCACTTGGAGATCCCGGAACATTATGCTGCAGTTGTATCAACCGGGGTTATCGGCGATCAGCTGCCAATGGAGAAGATCAGTCAAGGGATCGAACAAATAGCTTTAACCGACCATGAAGAGAGCCAATTTGAGAAAGCTATATTAACGACGGATACGGTGACAAAGCATGTTGCTGTTCAGATAGAGATTGATGGGAAAACCGTTACGATTGGCGGAGCTGCCAAAGGTTCCGGGATGGTTCATCCGAATATGGCGACAATGCTAGGGTTTATCACAACAGATGCCAATGTTGTTCAAGAGGATCTTTTACAAGCACTAAAAGAAGTAACCAACAAAACGTTCAATATGATCACTATTGACGGTGATACAAGTACGAATGACATGGTCTTAGTCATGGCAAACGGGATGGCTGAAAATAAACCATTATCCAAATCACACTCAGATTGGCCTTTGTTTGTAAAAGGCCTGGCATATGTCAGCCAAACATTATCCAAGATGATTGCCAGAGACGGAGAAGGCGCGACAAAACTCGTTGAAGTCAAAGTGACCGGCGCCAAAAACGATCAAGCGGCACAGGCGATCAGTAAAGCTATCGTTGGATCCAGTTTGGTGAAAACAGCCATTTACGGAGCGGACCCTAACTGGGGGAGAATCGTCTGTGCAGTCGGATACAGCGGCCAGCCGATTGATACTGAAAAAATCAAAGTCGCTTTAGGATCAATAACCATTGTTGAAAATGGCCTTCCGGTTCCATTTAGTGAGGAAGAGGCAACGGACTATTTAAAACAAGAAGAGATTGAAATTGTGGTTGATTTGAACGAAGGAGACGGAAAGGCAATAGCTTGGGGATGCGACCTGTCCTATGACTACGTCAAGATTAATGCTTCTTACCGGACTTAAGAAGGAGTGGCATAGATGAATTTTCTTGTTATTAAATGCGGCGGAAGTGTCATCGAAAAATTACCTGATTCGTTCTATGAAAATATTGTTGATATACAAAAAAGCGGAAAATGGCTGCCTGTTATTGTTCATGGCGGCGGGCCGTTAATTTCAAGTCTCTTAGATAAATTGAATATCGAAACAACCTTTCATAACGGTCTAAGGGTCACAACTCAGGAAGTGCTTGATGTTGTTGAATTTGTGTTAAACGGTTCTGCAAATAAAAAAATTGTTAGACATTTATTTAAAGCCGGCGGAAAAGCATTAGGTATGAGCGGTGCTGACGGGAATTTGTTAAAGGCTGCGCCGATTGAAGGAAACGGCGATCTCGGACTTGTTGGGAAAGTGGTCGATGTCGATACCGAATTAATCATCCAGCTGATCGAACAAGGCTATATACCGGTGATATCACCCATTTCATTGGATGAACAAGGGCAGAATTACAATATCAATGCTGATACTGCCGCTTCTGCAATCGCCCAAGCGCTTAAAGCAAATCTTTGTTTTATAAGTGATATTCCGGGCATTTGGATTGAGGAAGACGGAAAGAAAACTGTTTTGAATAAAATCACCCAGCGGGAAGTTGCTGAAATGGTTGCTGACAAAAAGATCGTCGGAGGCATGGTGCCAAAGGTTGAAGCAGCTATTGACAGTCTTTTAGAAGATGTGCCCGAAGTTGTGATTTTAAACGGCTTCGATGATAAGAGTTTGCTGGATTATGCAAACAACGGAAAAGCAGGAACAAAAATTATCCTCGATGAGGAGGTTACCCATGTCTAATCAACAATTAACGGATACTCAATCATTAATGTCAACATATAATCGTTTTCCAATTGCGATCGCAAAAGGGAAGGAAAGCTTTGTTTGGGATACGGAAGGCAAACGCTATTTGGATTACACATCGGGTATAGCTGTCTGTAATCTTGGCCATGCGCCTGATGAGGTTAAGGAAAAGGTAGAGCAGCAGCTGAACCAGCTTTGGCATTGCTCGAATTTATACCATATCCCTCAGCAAGAGCAGCTTGCAGAGCAATTAGTTAAACGATCATGTTTCGATCAAGTGTTTTTTTGCAACAGCGGTGCCGAGGCAAATGAAGCAGCGATTAAGTTCGCCAGAAAATATTCGCAAAAGGTTAAACAGCAAGAAGCTTTTGAAATAGTCACCTTCAGTCAATCGTTTCATGGCAGAACGCTGGCTGCGCTGTCGGCAACGGCTCAAGAAAAAATCAAAACCGGATTTGCGCCGCTTGTTGAAGGATTTCGTTATCTTCCTTATAACGATTTCGAAGCCATAGATCAGCTTGCAAACGGGAAAACATGTGCGGTCCTCCTTGAACTTGTTCAAGGGGAAGGCGGCGTCATCCCGGCAGATAAAGACTGGGTTGAAAAACTCGCCGAGACATGCAAAAAAGAAGGGTTACTGCTTATGGTAGATGAAATTCAAACTGGCATCGGCAGAACCGGAACGCTTTTTGCGTACGAACAATACGGCATTGAACCGGATGTGATCACATTAGCCAAAGGACTTGGATCCGGCCTTCCGATCGGCGCCTTATTAGCAAAGGCGGAGGCAGCCAAGGCCTTTGACCCGGGAAGCCACGGCAGCACGTTTGGAGGAAATCCTTTAGTTGCAGCAGCCGGATTAGCAACGCTTGAAACAATAGAACAGTACGACATATTAAAAACGGCTCAAGAAAACGGCAAATATTTAAAGAAACAGTTAGAGGCATTGAAAGATAAATTTAATAACCAAATCTTATCGGTACGGGGAAAGGGCTTGTTGCTGGGCCTCGTTACTAAAACTGACGCTATTAATATAGTCAATAAAGCAAAAGAGAAAAATGTACTGATTTTAACAGCAGGCCAGAACGTTGTACGGATCTTGCCTCCTTTAACAACAGACCGGACGGAAATGGATATGTTTATTTCTGTGATGGAAGAGATTTTTACAACTTTATAAGAGTAAAAAGGGGGAATTTTCGAATGAAAACAGGATATCTCGTTTTAGAAACGGGTGATATATTTGAAGGTATTCTAATAGGAAAAGATATAACTTCTGTTGGGGAAGTTGTTTTTAATACAAGTATGACAGGTTACCAGGAGATTTTAACGGACCCGTCGTATGCCGGGCAAATTATCACTTTTTGTTACCCATTGATTGGAAATTACGGGATTAATCATTTTGATGATGAGAGTGAGAAGCTTCATCTGGCAGGGGCGGTTATCAGTGATTTATGTATGGTGCCGAGCCACTATCAGTCTATTAAAACATTTGCTGAGCATCTTGAAAGTAACGGGATTCCTTGCATTGCGGGGGTTGATACAAGGGCAGTTGTTAAGAAGATTCGTAATAACGGAACAATGAAGGCTATCATTACACAGTCTCTTGACGACAGCCAAGTGAAGTCCTTTGTCAATGATCCTGTGTTTAACACTTCTTTTGTAAATAAAGTTTCTACTAAAGAAGTTAAGCAATACGAGGGTCAAGGACCGCACATTGCATTAGTTGATTACGGCTATAAAAAATCAATGCTGACAGCTTTGCTTAACGAAGGCTGCAAGGTGTCCGTTGTTCCTTATGATACAACTTTTAAAGAGATTGAGCTGTTAAATCCCGATGCTGTTATGTTCAGCAACGGACCTGGTGATCCAATTGCGCTTAAGGCATTATTTCCGGAAGTGAAAAAAATAACGGAACATTTTCCTTCACTTGGCATCTGTTTGGGTCATCAAATGATTGCTTTAGCCTATGGGGCCAAAACCGATAAGCTGTTGTTCGGCCATCGCGGCGGCAACCATCCTGTAAAAGAAGTTGAAACAGGAAAGGTTTGGATGACTGCACAAAATCACAGCTACGTTGTTACAAAAGACAGTATTGATAAAGAGATCTTTAACATCACTTATTACAATGTTAATGATCAATCTGTTGAAGGGCTTAAGCATAAAAAGCTGCCGATAGAAACCGTTCAATTTCATCCTGAAGCCCATCCGGGTCCTGATGATACACATTATATTTTCAAACAATTTCTTAACACAATTCGAAATGCAGGTGAAATGACTCATGCCATTACTTACTAACATCAAAAAAGTTCTAGTCATTGGATCCGGACCGATCGTGATAGGGCAGGCTGCTGAATTTGATTATGCAGGTACGCAAGCTTGTCTGGCTTTAAAAGAAGAAAATATTGAGGTTGTCTTAATCAATAATAACCCGGCTACAATTATGACCGATGAGAAAGTAGCCGACAAGATATATATTGAACCATTGACCGTTGAAGTGATTGAAGAAATTATTAAGAAAGAAAAACCCGATGGTGTTATCGGAACACTTGGCGGCCAAACAGGGTTAAATTTAGCCGTTCAATTATATGAAAAGAACATTTTGCAAAAATACGGCGTCGAACTTCTAGGCACATCAGTTGAATCAATTCAAAAAGGTGAAGACAGAGAAAAGTTCCGGCAACTGATGATTGATATTAATGAACCGATTTGTGAATCGAAAATCATTCACACCTATGAAGAAGGCTGCCAATTCGTTAAAGAAATCGGATTTCCTGTCATTATCCGCCCTGCTTATACATTAGGGGGATCAGGAGGCGGATTTGCTTCTAATGAAGAGGAGCTGGAACTCGTTCTAAAGCAAGGCCTTAAATTAAGTCCAATCCATCAGGTGCTCATCGAAAGAAGCATCAAAGGCTGGAAAGAAGTCGAGTATGAGGTCATGCGTGATGCTAATGATACGTGTGTGATTGTCTGTAATATGGAAAATGTCGACCCCGTCGGTGTTCATACCGGTGATTCAATCGTTACAGCGCCGTCGCAAACCCTGTCCGATGTTCAATATCAGATGTTAAGAAGTGCTTCATTAAAGGTCATCCGGGCATTAAAAATTGTTGGCGGATGTAACATTCAATTTGCTCTTGATCCATATTCAGACAAATATGTCATCATTGAAGTTAATCCAAGGGTCAGCCGTTCATCAGCTTTAGCTTCTAAGGCAACCGGTTATCCAATCGCAAGAATTGCCGCAAAATGCGCGGTAGGATTTCATCTTGACGAGATTATCAATCCTATTACCGGTACGACTTATGCGTCTTTTGAACCAGCAATTGATTATGTTGTCGTTAAATTGCCGAGGTTCCCGTTTGATAAATTTACCGAAGCTGAGCGGTCTCTGGGTACACAAATGAAAGCGACCGGGGAAGTGATGGCGATTGACCGGACGTTTGAAGGTGCTTTGAATAAAGGGCTGCGGTCAATGGAGTTAGGTATTTCGGGTCTCTCCCTGGCATCTTTTAACGGGGCTGACCGGAAAACACTCGAAGCCCATCTTGAAAATGCCACGGACTTACGCTTATTTGCGATTGCCGAGCTGTTCCGGAAAGGCATGACAGTTGAAGAGGGCTATCAGTACACGAAGATAGATCCTTGGTTTTTAACGAAAATAAAAGCGATCATCGACCTTGAAGAACAATTGGCCGCTTTTACCTTGGAAAAAGTGCCGGTTGACCTTTTAAAACAAGCCAAGACGCTTAACATCAGCGACCGGCGGATAGCGCAAATCTGCGGTGTGTCAGATAAAGAAGTCAGACAGAAATGGAAAGCAATCGGATTAAAACCGGGCTATAAACTTGTTGATACTTGTGCAGCTGAGTTTGAGGCTAAGACGCCTTACTATTACTCAACATGGCACGGTGAAGATGAGGCTGAGGTCAGCGGCAATAAGAAAATTCTTGTCATTGGCTCCGGACCGATCCGGATCGGCCAAGGTATTGAATTTGACTACTGTTCAGTTCAAGCCGCTTTAGCTGTTAAGAAAAAAGGTTACGAAGCGATTGTCATTAATAATAACCCGGAAACAGTCAGTACAGATTATTCAATAGCGGATCGGCTCTATTTCGAACCGCTCGCTTTGGAAGATATTTTAAATATAGCTGAAAAAGAGAAAGTCGAAGGTGCGCTCATTCAGTTTGGCGGCCAAACAGCGGTTAATCTGGCTAACGAATTAGAACAGGAAGGTATCACAATTCTTGGAACGTCAACAGCAGCTGTTGATCAATTGGAAGACCGCGGTCAGTTTTATGACCTGCTGCAAAGCTTGAATATCCCGCATATCCAGGGTGAAACGGTTAAGAGTATAGAAGAATTACAGAATGCAGCCGCGAAGTTAGGATTTCCGATACTTGTCAGACCTTCTTACGTTATCGGCGGGCAGTCAATGTTTATCTTCCATAACAAAGAAGAGCTTGATGGCTATATTGGAATAAAAGGAGAGCTCGGAGAAAAGTCTTGGCCGCTGCTTGTCGATCGTTATATGCCCGGCGTTGAATGTGAAGTTGATGCCATTAGTGACGGTGAGAACATTGTTATTCCCGGCATTTTTGAACATATTGAAAAAGCAGGTGTTCACTCGGGTGACAGCTTTGCTGTATTTCCGCCGGTCACATTGCCGGATCATGTTAAATCAACCGTTGAAGACTATACGAAACAAATTTGTAAAGCATTAAAAATCAGCGGTTTGATGAATATCCAATTTGTCGTTTCGGAAAATACCGTCTATGTATTGGAAGTCAATCCGCGTGCATCCCGTACGGTGCCTATCATGAGCAAAGTCACCGGCATTCCGATGGTTGATTCGGCGGTAGCTGTTCAATTGGGTGAAAGCTTGAGCAACCTTTATGATGAATTTGGACTTTTAAGTGAACCCGCTTTTTATTCTGTTAAAGCGCCGGTCTTCTCTAATGAAAAATTAACAAATGTCGATCTTGTCTTGGGACCAGAAATGAAGTCAACGGGTGAACTTTTAGGTTTAGGGCATACCGCGGAAGAAGCATTTAAAAAAGCATTGTTTCCAAAAGGCGAGAATGCTTTGGAGAAGCCATCCGGTCCTTCAATGATACTTTGTGCGATAACTGATCGGGAGAAAGCGGAAAGCATTGAGATCGTTAAGGGTCTGAAAAATAGAGGTTTTGAAATTGCTGCAACAGCAAATACGGCAGCTTTCTTTAAAAAGCAAGGTATAGATACGCCATATATTGCTGACGATTTAGCCGAGATAAAGAAACTTATTGCAGACGGGAAAGTAGCTGCAGTTTTAAATATTCCTAACCAAGGACGGCATAAAGGTTCATTTGGTTTTGGGTTAAGGGAACTGGCTGTTCGTTATCAAATTCCATTGTTTACGTGTCTGGACACGATAAAAACAGCTCTTAAATTACCGGAAAAAACCGGTATGCAAGATGTGTTAACTCTTGCGGAATACCGCAAGTTAGAGATGATTACCAACTAGGGGGGAAGAAGGATGTTAAATGTTAACCAACAAGATCAATTGAAGACAGCTCCTTCCGAATTAAAAGGAAAAGACTTTTTGACTTTAGCCGATTTTAATCAAAATGACATTCTATTTCTTTTAGAACAAGCACTTGAAATGAAAAAGCTTCAAAAGAAAGGTATCCCCCATCCGTATTTGAGCGGCAAAGTTTTAGGGATGATCTTCGAAAAGTCCTCTACAAGAACAAGAGTATCGTTTGAGGTCGGTATGATACAGCTTGGCGGGCAGGCAATCTTTTTAAGCTCTAAGGATATCCAGTTAGGGCGCGGGGAAACAGTCAGTGATACAGCGAAAGTATTATCGCGTTACGTTGACGGTATTATGATCAGAACATTTGGTCATGAAACAGTTGAAGAATTTGCTGAAAATGCCGATATACCGATCATTAACGGCCTGACAGATTTGCACCACCCGACGCAAGTTTTAGCTGACCTTCTAACGATTTATGAGCATAAAGGGACATTATCAGGTCTCAAGATGTGTTACATCGGTGACGGCAATAATAATATGTGCCATTCATTGCTGGAAGGCGCGGCAAGTGTGGGTATGCATCTATCCATTGCCAGTCCGGCCGGCTATGAGCCAAACTTACAAATCTTTGAAAATGCAAAACGCATCGGCCAATCGACGGGAAGCCAAATTACGTATTCCGCATCACCTGAAAAAGCGGTGAAAGAAGCGGATATCATTGTTACAGATGTTTGGACCAGCATGGGGCAAGAGGCAGAAAATGAAGAACGGATGAAGGTGTTTGCCCCTTATCAAGTTAACAAGGAACTTTGTGCAAATGCTAAGGATGATTTCCTGTTTTTACACTGCTTACCGGCTCACCGCGGAGAAGAAGTTACTGCAGAAATTATTGACGGCCCGCATTCAGTCGTTTTTGATGAAGCCGAAAACCGGTTGCATGCACAAAAAGCAATACTGAAAAATTTAATGGAAAGCTGATCGTTTTATATAGAAGGGATTTTTAAATAACACAAAAGGGAGAGATTTAAGATGGCAAAAGAAAAAATCGTTTTAGCATACTCTGGCGGTTTAGATACTTCAGTTTCGGTAAAATGGATTCAAGAAAAATACGGTTATGATGTGATTGCATTAGGGCTTAATGTCGGGGAAGGCAAAGATCTAGAAGAGATCAAACAAAAGGCTTTAAATGTAGGGGCAATAAAGTCGATCTGCATCGATGCAAAAGAATTGCTTGCCAAAGACTACATTTTACCAGCCTTAAAAGCGAACGCTCTATATGAAGGGAAATATCCGCTTTCTTCCGCGCTGTCCCGGCCGCTGATTTCAAAGCTCTTAGTAGATGTCGCAGAACAAGAAGGGGCTGTTGCTGTCGCACACGGATGTACTGGTAAAGGCAATGACCAAGTCCGGTTTGAAGTATCAATTAAAGCACTGAATCCAAATTTAAAAGTTGTCGCGCCTGTTCGTGAGTGGGGCATGACAAGGGATGAGGAGATTGCTTACGCGAAAGAAAAAGGCATTCCGATTCCGGTTGACCTTGATAATCCTTTTTCGATTGATGCCAACATTTGGGGTCGGGCTTGTGAAGCAGGTGTATTGGAAAACCCTTGGACAGAAGCGCCGGAAGGAGCATATGACTGGACGAATCCGATTGAGAAAACCCCGGACGAAGCTGAATACGTTGAGATCACATTTGAAGAAGGAGTCCCAGTGGCCTTAAACGGTGAAAAGCTGCCGCTAGTTGAGCTTATTGAAACGCTTAATGAAAAAGGCGGCCTTCACGGCGTCGGCCGGATCGACCACATTGAAAATCGTCTTGTCGGCATTAAGTCAAGAGAAGTGTACGAAAATCCAGCAGCACTTATTTTAATTAATGCCCACAAAGAATTGGAATTTCTAACATTAACACGGGAAGTTTCACAGTTCAAAACACTGGTTGATCAGCAAATGGCAAAAATTATTTATGATGGACTTTGGTATTCACCAATAAAACCGGCTTTAGATGCTTTTGTTAACGAGACGCAAAAAGCAGTTTCAGGAAAAGTACGCGTTAAGCTGCATAAAGGCACACATGTCGTTGTTGGAAGAGAATCTGCAAACAGCCTTTATAATGAAGAGTTGGCTACCTATACAAAAGGAGACGCATTTGATCATAATGCAGCGGTTGGATTTATTAACCTATGGGGGCTGCCAACAAAAGTTTATTCAGAAGTTCATAAAGGAAGCTCACCAGTCAGCGAACCTTCTGCTGCTAAATAAAAAACATTTACAGACGTTTGATGTTTATCAAATAAGAGCGTAATGTAATGTTTTAGAGCGGAATTTTTGATTTAAGAGCGGAAAACTTGAATTATGAGCGGAAATCCGAAGTTTAAGAGCGAAACCTCGGATTTAAGAGCGAAAAACTGAAGTTAAGAGCGAAAGTTTGGATTTATGAGTGGAACTCTGTAATTAAGAGCGGAAATTCGAAGTTTAAGAGCGAAAGTCTGAAGTTTAAGAGCGAAACCTCGGATTTAAGAGCGAAAGTCTGAGGAGTAAGAGAAGAGCGAAAGTCCGGATTTATAAGCGAAGTCTGAAGTTTAAGAGCGAAACTCCGAAATTTATGAGCGAAAATCTAAGGTATTAAAACCAAAGTACTGGTCAGCCGCAATTATCCGTTACGGCTGACCAACTTTTAAAACGATCTATTAAAAGAGAAAGCAGGGGAAAGCATGGCAAAACTTTGGGGCGGACGGTTTACAAAGGAAACGAACAAACTCGTCGACACTTTTACTGCATCAATTTCGTTTGATCAAAAATTGGCCAAAGAAGATATCCAGGGCAGTCTCGCCCATGTTCAAATGCTCGGTGAGTGCAATATTATTACAACTGAAGAAGCTGAAAAAATTCAATCAGGGTTATATGCTATTCTTGATAAATTAAATAAGGGCGAAGTTGAATTTCAGGTTGAGCATGAAGATGTTCATATGAATATCGAAAAGCTGTTGATTGATGAAATCGGCCCGGTCGGAGGAAAGCTGCATACAGGCCGGAGCCGTAATGATCAAGTGGCAACAGATATGCATCTTTATTTGCGTACAAAAACAGGCGAGCTTATTAAACTTCTTGAAAAGGTTCAGGCGGCTTTAGTTTCTCAATCAAAAGAAAATATCGAAACAATTTTGCCTGGGTATACCCATTTGCAACGTGCACAACCTGTCTCTTTTGCTCACCATTTGCTCGCTTACTTTTGGATGTTTGAAAGAGATAAAGAAAGGTTGCAAGACAGCTTAAAGCGGATTAATGTTTTACCGTTAGGTGCAGGTGCTTTGGCCGGTACAACTTTTCCTATCAATCGCGACCGCGTCGCCGAGTTATTAGATTTTGACAGCGTGTATCCGAATAGTATGGATGCAGTCAGCGACCGGGACTTTATTTTGGAATTTTTATCAATCGCATCTATTTTAATGATGCATATTTCCAGGCTTTCTGAAGAAATGGTTATTTGGAGCAGCCAAGAATTCCAGTTTATTGAACTTGATGACGCCTTTTGCACAGGTTCAAGCATTATGCCGCAAAAGAAAAATCCGGATGTCCCGGAATTATTAAGAGGCAAAACAGGACGTGTATTCGGTGATTTAATTGGCCTGCTAACTGTATTAAAAGGGTTGCCTTTAGCTTATAATAAAGATTTGCAAGAAGATAAGGAAGGCATGTTCGATACGGTCGAAACGCTGGAAGGGTCATTAAATTTATTGGCGCCATTGTTAGAAACAATGACTGTGAATACTGGGAAAATGAGAAAAGCCGTGACGCAGGATTATTCCAATGCAACAGATATCGCTGATTACTTAGCCGCAAAAGGGTTGCCGTTCCGCCAAGCACATGAGGTGATTGGAAAAATAGTCATCTATGCCATTCAGAAGGGAAAATACTTATTAGACTTAGAGATGGATGAATATCAATCATTCAGTCCCTTATTTGAAGAGGATGTATATGATTATTTAACCCCTGAACATGTTGTAGGCGCGAGAAAAAGTAAAGGCGGCACTTCCGCAGAACAGGTTAAACAGCAGCTTAAACTGGCGGAAAATAAATTAGTTAACGAGGCTTAAACCGTTACTTGCGGTTTAAGCCTTTTTTTAAGACCAGGCTTTTTTTAAGAGTTCGACACCAAGCTCAATTTCTTCACATGAAAGATGGCTAAATCCAAGTTTAATGATTGGGTCATCGGTATTATTTTTTATAAAGTAGAGTGAGGTGGGACACACTTTTACACCATAAGAAGAAGCGTGCCCGATTAACCATTCTTCTGAATGCCCCAGGTGTACTTTGACTAATAAGTACAAACCGGACTGCTCGCCAATAATAGAAATATTTTGACCGAATTGCTTTCTTAATTGAGAAACTAAGTGCAGCATTTTTCTTTTATAAACAAGACGCATTCGTTTAACATGGCGATTCCATTCTCCCAATTCCATAAATTTTGCCATGGTGAGTTGGCTGAAAAGCGAAGCGGGACTCTCAAAATGAGTGAAATGCTTTTTATAATGATTTAAAACTGACTCTGGTAACACCATATATGATAAACGGATTCCCGGAAGGAATGATTTTGAGAAATTCCCTAAATAAATGACCCTTGCCGAATCAATGGATGCAAGAGCGGGAAATGGTTTTTGTGTATAGCGAAATTCGCTGTCATAATCGTCTTCGATAATATATCCATGCTTCTTGTTAACCCATTGAATAAGCATTTGCCGTTGCCCGATAGACATGCTTACTCCAATTGGACTCTGATTGGAAGGGGTTACATAGATTAATCGTGATTTCATTTGTTCCAATTGTGAAAGATCAGCACCTGTTTCATAAACCGGCAAAGTTTCAAACATAAAACGATGGAATTGAAAAGCTTCTCTGGCACCGTCGTAACCAGGGTCTTCAATTATAATACTTTGGAATTCATCTTTCAGTATATGTCCAAGGTATACAAGCATTTGTTGGGTACTGCTTCCGATAATAATTGCATCTGGATTTGTTTTCACTCCGCGCGATTGGAATAAATATGTGGAGATTTGTTCGCGCAAGGCTGCTTCCCCAAATGGTTCCCCGTATCGATAGCTATCCTTTAATGTTAAAACTTGATTGGCAATCCTCCTCCAAATTTTCAGCGGGAAATGTGTTTGATCAACGGCATCCGCCCTGAAATTGACTACCGGAGGTTTATTTGACTCTGTTTGCTTTTTATTATGTGAGATTAATGTCTCCTGAAATATTAGAGGTTCTAACTCATTTGCAAAATAACCTTTTCGGCCCTCTCCGCGAATATACCCTTCCGCAACAAGTTGTTCATATGCCATTAAAGTTGTATTGCGGCTTACACGTAAGGAATCTGCTAGTTGACGAATGGAGGGCAATTGCTCATTCGCCATAATGTCTCCTTGTTCAATAAATGATTTAAATTTCTCGTAGATTTGTTTGTATTTTGGGGAGTTATCTTTAAAAGTAAAAATGGTATTATTCATTTGCATTCCCTCTGACATGTATATTTGTTTATTATTGTACCTTTTTTCATGTCAGTTTGTATAATATTATTTCTTTATACGTTAGTAAAGTATAAATTGGTAACAGAGTTGTCGATTCGACGTAGGGGCCAATTTTAAGTTCTAAGTATAAGTGCAGCTAAGCCTCTGTCTACGCCTTTCAGGCTTGCCAATCGACAAGTTTTCTTTACCGATATTTATTTTCAATGCTCATATTTTTAAAAATTCAAATTTCGGTTGAAAGGATGATTATTGTGTACATTCCTAAGCGATATCGTATGGATCATGACGAGGCAGTTCAAATGATGAAATCTTACCCGTTTGCCTTATTAATTACTGTTGATGAACATCGTCCCGTAGCGACGCATATTCCTTTGGAAATTTGTGAAGATGAAGGGAAAATCTATGCGACTGGGCACATTGCATATGGAAACAAGCAGAAAAAAACTTTGGACAATAATAGCAATGTGTTACTCATTTTTCAAGGACCTCATGCTTACATTTCATCAAGTTGGTATACGGTTGAAGAGGTCCCTACATGGGACTACCTGGCCGTGCATGCCTATGGAACAGCACACATTCTTACTGGGGATGAGTTGAAATCGGATTTGGATATGCTGCTCAACCGTTACGAGGCTCACCGAAAAAACGGGCGGCTATGGCATACATTCGATCCTAAGTTGCTTGAGAGCGAAATGAAAGGCATTGTTGGTTTCAGAATAGAAATTACCTCCATTGAAGCCGCAGCTAAAATGAGCCAAAATCGAAAGGACACTGATTACAAAAGAATCGTTACGGAACTTGAAAAATCAGATGAACAAGAAGAAGTTCAAGTTGCTCAATGGATGCGCAAGCAACGGGAGGGGTTGTTTGAATGATTGGTTTAATTATAACGGCTTGTGTTCTTGGATTTGTTTACAGTGCAGCCCCTGGAGCGGTCAACACAGAAGCGTTACGCAGGGGATTAAAATGCGGATTTATGCCATCCTTCTCAGTGCAGCTTGGAGCTATATTAGGTGATTTGCTTTGGGCTGTTGTCGGGTTAACGGGAGTGGCACTTGTTTTTCACTTTTTGGCAGTACAAATCATTTTGGGGATTGCTGGAGCTGCTTTTTTGCTCCGAATGGCATGGATGTCATTTTTAGATGCTCGTAAACCCATTGATTTGACTCAATCAGAAACTAAGAAACAACGGGATTTTTTGACGGGGATTGTGTTTTCACTTGCCAATCCGTTTGGCATTGCGTTTTGGGGCGGGATTGGCGGAGGATTTGCAGCCCATATTACAGGGATGCCGTTAATTGATAAGCTGGTGTTCCTGTTTGTTGGCTTTGCCGCCGGAGCTTTTGCGTGGTGTGTTGGCATATCTGCGTTGGTCGCTTGGTCGCGGAAATTTATTGGAGAGAAGCTTTTACGCGGGATCTTTACATTATCGAGTTTGGCGATGGCATACTTTGCTCTGGAAATGTTATGGAATTTGATTCATAGTACGATTTATCCAATGTTTTCAATGCTGAGGCGATTTAAGATAAGTGACTAATGTATATTATAATTGTAATTTTTTAAATGCTAGTTTCCGTAATGATATTTCTATTAAAGAAACGCTCTTCAAAATATTAGTAAGTTAGGAGCAAACTAAATGTATGTCCCGAAGCACTTTAAAATTAATGATGAAGAAATGATTTATGACATTATTGAAGAAAATGGCTTTGCTACGCTATTTTCTCAACATCAAGGCCAGCCGTATGCAACACACTTGCCTTTAACCTTGGATAAAGAAAAGGGGTGCTTGTACGGCCATTTTGCAAGACCCAATGAACAGTGGAAAGATATAGAGAATCAGCAGGTGCTTGCAGTTTTTCATGGCCCGCATTGTTATATCTCTCCTTCTTGGTATGAAACCAATAGAGCAGTTCCAACGTGGAATTATGTATCTGTTCATGTTTACGGACAAGTTGAAATGATAGACGGTAATGAATTGATAGATTCCTTACGTGATTTAGTACTGAAATACGAAAATCCGAATAGTTCATATAAATTGGACCAAGTGGACTCTCGTTTTATAGATGGGATGTCAAAAGGAGTTGCAGGATTTAAAATAAAAATTGATAAAATTGAAGGTAAGGCAAAGTTAAGTCAAAATCACCCTGAACAACGGCAAAAGTTAGTCGTATCTCATCTGGAAAAGTGCGCCAGAGAAGATGAAAGGCAAATTGCACACTTGATGAAAGCAAACATAGATAACAAGAGTTAACTAACTTAATTGAATGATAAAACCTTTGAAAAGTATGCTTGAAAAATATTGTTACAACGAAGCTGTGGAGGACCGACGGGGAGCGCTGTTTTCATGGTGATAAGAATAAGACGGTCGAAGAACTCTCCGACCGTCTATTTTAGGATCTGCTATACTGCTATACTATATCGAAAGCTGGCGGGTATTTAACCTTTCCGGTTATTCCGGAGAGTGATCCAGGTTCAAGCTCAAGATACATAAATGCTTCTTCGGGAACCGGATAAGGCGCTTCTATTCCAATTTGTTTAGCAGAGGCAAACCCAAATCTCGGGTAAAATTTTGGATGACCAAGAACAATGATATGTTGATAACCTAAATTCCTGCTGACTTTTAGTCCTTCAGTAATAAGTTTAGATCCAACACCCAGATTCTGATATTCAGGTTTCACTGCCATTGGGGCAAGTGCTAATGTTGAAATATCTTTTCCGTCAGTTTCAATTGTTATAAGGCTAAACAGGATGTGTCCAATCATTTCTTTATCTTCCTTAACTGCAACTAATGACAGTTCGGGAATGAATGATTCTGTTTTTCTTATAGCTTCAACTAAGTTTGCTTCCGCTGTTCTATTATCAAAGGCAAGTTTATTCACTTCGCGAATTCCTGCGTAATCGCTTTTCTCTTCAGTACGAATAGTAATGATCAATTCTTACCCCCCTAAATGTTACCCGTGTTTTGAGATGAACACGAATGAAAGAAGGCCGGCAATTACCTATGCATTCTTCCCGCATTCGCTTTTTTAAATAAGAAAGAAAATCTTACAATCATTAAAATCAGCACCATTTATTAATAATTTAAGTAATTATAACTTAATATTAGAAAAATATATAGGATGATTTGTTAATTTGGTTATATATAATTCAGCTTTTGTTGACATAATCTAATTTTTTTGGCAGATTGAGCCCCCAAATGAGATTAGATATTAAAAGTTTGGATATAACCTTTTCTATTAAACTTTTATTTCCTTAAAAAGATTTAAATGCAATCTGTTTATCTAGGAATACTTAAGGTGTAAGATTAGTTTGAATTTTAAATAAAATATGATATATTATAAAAAAGTAAGTGGTACTGCATTTTTAGATAAAATATTAAACTTTTAGAAGGGAGGTTTAATATGGATGATATTCATAAAAAAATTAAAGATTTAAGATTAAAGAAAGGTTTAACACTAAAGGACTTGAGTGAAAGGACTGAACTATCAGCCAGTTTCCTTTCGCAAGTTGAAAGGGGTACATCCTCCTTAGCGATAACTTCCTTGAAAAAAATTGCTGATGCATTTGAAGTCAATATTAATTACTTTTTTGAAGATTATATTTCTAACCATAAATATGTTTCAAAAGCTGATGATCAAAAGCCTTTTAAAATAGAAGGTTCCGAACCAACTTACGTCCGATTAAATGGTGAATTTACGGGTAGATTACTGGAGCCCCTTATGGTGACAATGGCACCAAATCAAAAGTCGCAAACGTTCAGCCATCCTGGAGAAGAATATTATTATGTTTTAAAAGGGGCAGTCCTTTTTCATATTGATGGAAAAGAATATTTTATTAAAGAGGGAGATTCAATTCACTTTCCCTCTAATCTGCCTCATACTTCAGAAAACCCTTTAAATGAAGAATCCATAGTGCTTTCTATCTTAACACCCGTTATTTTTTAATACCAGGAGGAATCAATATGAGAGTTGCAACAGATATTGGCGGTACTTTCACAGATTTAGTTTATGTTAATAACAATGGTGAAATTGGCGTTGCTAAAAGTCATACAACACCTCCTTATTTTGAACAGGGAGTCATAGATGTGATTGGGAAAAGCAACATAGACGTTAGAGAAATTAAAACTTTTATACATGGTACCACTGTTATTATAAATGCGCTAACAGAAAGAACAGGTGTAAAAACTGGTTTGATCACAACAAAAGGATTTAGGGATGTATTAGAGATAGCAAGAGGCAATCGGCCTGATCTTTTTAATGTTAGATATAATAAGCCAAAACCTTTTGTAGAACGTCATCTTCGCCAAGAAATCGAAGAACGGTTGAATTACAAAGGTGAAATTCTGACTCCCTTAAATAAGGAACAGATTAAAGAAATTATTACTTATTTTAAAAAGGAACAAGTCGAGGCTATTGCTGTTTCATATCTGCATGCTTATGTAAATCCAATTCATGAACGAGAAACTGTGACGTTAATTAAAGAATTGTGGCCTGATGTTGCTGTTACTGCTTCACACGAGGTGACAAAAGAGTGGCGTGAATATGAACGTACGAGTACAGCTGTTCTTAATTCTTATGTAAAACCAATTGCAGTCTCTTATGTTAATAAGCTTGATACTAAGTTGCATGAGAATAGAGCGGAAAGCTTTAATTATATCATGCAATCTAACGGAGGAACGACAACATTTACTCAGTCAAAAGAATCACCAATCAATATGGTTGAATCTGGTCCGGTAGCAGGTATTTATGGAGCAGCCGTCTTGGGTGAGATGATTGGAGAAGAAAATATTATTGCATTTGACATCGGGGGAACAACTGCAAAATGTTCCCTTGTTAATAAAGGTGAGGTTAAAGTAACCACTGATTATTATATTGAAAAAAATGAAAGAAATGCCGGCTATCCTATTAAAATTCCGGTTGTTGATATTGTTGAAATTGGTAATGGCGGCGGGTCTATCGCTTGGATTGATGAGGCGGGTTCTTTAAAAGTAGGGCCTCAATCTGCAGGCGCTGTGCCTGGACCTGTTGCATATGGACAAGGCGGAACGGAACCGACGACAACCGATGCAAACCTATTAACTGGCCGTCTCTCCAAAGATAATTTTGATTATAAGGTTGATTTAGAGACGGTCAAACATGCTATTGAAGAAAAAGTGGCTAAGCATTATAACATCACAGTAGAGGAAGCGGCGCTTGGTATTATTAGAATAGCAAATTCTAATATGCTTAATGCTTTAAAGCTTATATCAGTTAGAAAAGGGCATAATCCAAGAGATTATACATTAGTAGCCTTTGGCGGCGGGGGTTCAATGCATGCACCTGCACTGGCAAGAGATCTTGGTGTAAAGAAAGTCGTTGTTCCTGTTGCATCCTCAGTATTTTCTGCATGGGGCATGCTTATGACGGATTTACGCCACGATTATATTCAAACACATATCAAACGTCTTAATAAAGTAGACTTAGACGATTTAAATAAAGAGTGGGAAAATCTTGAGAAACAAGCCCTTTCACAATTCAATGGTGAAGGAATTGCAAAAGAAAGAGTGATTTTCAGCCGATTTGCTGATATGAGGTATTTGGGGCAGGAGCATACTGTCAAAGTTCCTGTTCCGAATGATAAGTGGACACAAGAAACCTTAAATGAAGTAATTAGAAGGTTTCATGAGCTTCATGAAAAGAGTTATACATTTAAACTTGAGGGTTCACCAACTGAAATTGTGAATTTACATTTAACTGCATTAGGGAAAATAGAGAAGCCAACATTACAACAATTATCTGGATCTAGTGAATCTGCAGATAAAGCTTTAAAAGAAAAGCGTTCAGTCTATTTTGAGGAAACAGGATGGCTGGAAACGAATATTTATAATCGTTCGTTACTGTCTCCAAAAGTAAATATTGATGGCCCGGCTATTGTTGAAGAAACTTCTGCTTCAACTGTTTTATATCCTGGACAATCCTTAACAGTCGACAACTATGGCAATCTAATCATTGATACGGGAGTTGAATAAAGTGGTATTTCAGACAAGTACCAAAATTGACCCATTCACATTGGAAATTGTTAAAGATTCGCTTGTAGCCACTGGTGATGAAATGTTTTATGCTTTGGCTAGAACATCAATGAGCCCGATTATTTATGAAGTGTTGGATTATGCAAGCGGTTTAACAGATGCAAAGGGCCAGTTATTAACACAAGGAAATGGTGTAACAGGCTTTATCGGTATGTTATCTTTTATGGTTAAACAAACTTTAGAGAAATTCGGTAAACAAGGAGAATTAAAACCGGGTGATATTTTAATTATTAACGATCCATATGGTGGCGGCGGTTCCCACCTTTCCGATGTTGGCCTTGTTATGCCGATTTTTTATGATGAGGAAATTATTGCCTTTTCAACTAATAAGGCTCACTGGACAGAGGTTGGCGGAAAGGATCCGGGTTCATTTACAAATGATGCAACAGAAATCTTTCAAGAAGGTTTACAATTTCCTTGTGTTAAGTTATTTGATGAGGGGAAGATTAACCAGGCATTAGTTGAAATCATTCAGTCTAACGTAAGATTTCCGGAATTATCTTTAGGAGATATGTGGGCGCAAGTGGCTGCTTTACGTACTGGTGAAAAACGTATAAAAGAATTATGTGATAAGCATGGTAAGGACGTCGTACTAACTTCAATTGAAAGCTTGCTAGATCATGGGGAGCAACTCACCCGAAAGGAACTGGCAAAGCTTCCAAAAGGTGTTTTCACATCGGAAGGGTATATCGATAATGATGGATTAGGAAATGGCCCATTCCTTGTAAAAGTCAAAATTACAATCACGGATGATAAATTTATTTGTGATTTTCGCGGAAGTCATCCTCAGGTACCTGGGACTGTTAACTGCTCTTATACAGGACTTGCATCAGCGGTTAGAACTATATTTTTGGCAGTGACAAATCCTTCACAAGATGTAAATGATGGTGTATTTCGTCCCCTAGAAATTATTTCTGACCAAGGTTCTGTTTTATCAGCTAAACGTCCCGCGCCTGTATCTAATTATTTTGAAAGCATGCTTGCAGCGATTGATTTAGTATGGAAGGCGCTTGCTCCAGTTCTTCCGGATCGCCTAAATGCCGGGCATTTAGCGTCGGTATGCTCTGTGACGTTAGCGGGGAATCATCATGATACAAATGAACCATTTTTGATTGTTGAGCCATCTGTAGGTGGCTGGGGTGCAGGACAAGGTGAAGATGGCGCCCGGGGGCAGTTTTGTGTATCAGATGGTGAAACCTATAATGTGCCTGTAGAGGTTGCTGAAACGAGATATGGCGTTATGATTGACGAGTACTCTTTACACTGTGACGGAGCAGGTGCTGGAGAGTATATTGGTGGTGCAGGCGTAATACGTTCTTATCGTGCATTAACTGATCATCAACAACTCACAGTCACTTACGGTCACCATGATTTTGCGCCGTGGGGCTTTGCAGGAGGAAAAGATGGTTCTCCAAATAACATATACTTTGAAAAGGCTGATGGACATAAGGATGGGCCATATGGGATTTGTACCAGGCATGTTTTAAATAAAAACGATGTTGTAAAACTTGTAACTGCTACAGGAGGCGGATATGGAAATCCTTATCATCGCCCTGCTGAAAAGGTTGCAAGAGACGTGAAAAACGGATATTTTTCAATCGATCAAGCTAAAAAAGAATTTGGAGTTATCATTAATCCTGACACATTTAAAGTAGAAGGAGAATTACCAGTAAGAATAAAATAAGTAATTTCAAATTTTTAATTAATATATAAAACAAGCGTAAGCTTCTTATAAAGTTTGAGCGTGCTGTCACTGTCTTGTTATCAAATAGCCTTATGTTTCAATAAACATAAGGCTATTACTAAAAAGAGGTGAAGAGTATGGAAGGTAAAAAGAAAAGCAATGCTTTTGGAAAAGATGAGGCTCTTTCAGCTGTACCACTAGATCAACGTCAGCATTGGCTTACTCCTGCTGTTATCTTTGGGGGTTTAGAATTTACGATACCTGTATTAATGGCTGGTGCTGCACTTGCTGGAAGCTTCGGCTTAATTAAAATCCTTTGGATACTTGTCATTGCCCTTATTATTCAATGGGTTGGCAATGCTTTAAATGGATATATGGGCGCAAAAACTGGACGTTCGTCATCAGTGATTGCACGATCCAGCTTTGGGGCTTACCAAGCAAGGTTCATTATTGGACTCATGATTTTTATTGTTTCAATGGGGTGGTGGGCGATCCAAACCGCTGTGGCTGGTGACGCTATTTCAGCAATGCTCGGTATTCATTATGAACACCAATGGTTTGAATGGGCCTTTATTACCGTAATTGTTGGACTTTTGTTTGCATTACCTTCAATTATTGGTTATTCATCAATGAAGTGGACGGATTATTTAGCTGTCCCAGCGGGGACTTTATTGATTGTTGGAGGGATTTTTCTCGCTCTAAAAAATACAGGCTGGGAAACGATTATATCATGGCATCCTAAGACGACAATGACGTTTATGGCGGCGATGAGCCTGGTTATAGGCACAAATGTTTCGCAATGGGTCATTGCTGCAGATTATACGAGATACGCTAAACCGACGAAAAAAGATAATATTTTAATTCCGCTTGGTATTGTTGCTGTTGGCTTCCCTTTGTTTATCGTCGGAGCCATTATGTCAGTTGGTGTTGGTGACGCAGATATTGTAAAAGTAATGACAGGACTTGGTTTCCCATTTTGGGGCTTTTTAATTTTGTGGATAGCAACCTGGACAAGTCAATTGGTTAATAACTACAGTATGGGATTAGCCTTTGCAAATATGTTAAATATCAATTCAAGCAAGGGGCGTTCTATCTTAACATTAATAGGGACTTTAATTGCTATTATACTTGCCTTAGCTGGTATATTAGATTACTTTACAACATTTCTTAATTTTACAGCTTTAATATATTCAGCGGCAGCCGGTGTTATGATGACAGATTTCTTTTTACTTCGTAAACGTAAATGGGCAGATAATAACGGTTGGAACTGGATGGCGACAATAGCGCTTGTTATTGGAATTTTTGTTGGGTGTTATACACAGTATATTTATACTTTGGGTCTTCCGGCTATTCAGACCTTATTTGCATCAGGTGCCGTATACTTGGTAGCAATGAAAGTAAAGGCTAATATAGCCCCAGATCGTTTTACAACATATGAAATTAAAGATAATGAAAATGCAAAGATAAGGGAACAAATTTAGAATCTAGATTATTAAATATACTTTTAATATTGCTAAAATATTAGTGAAATTCATTGTGGTTGACTAAATATAATGTTTAGTTGGCCTTTTTTCTTTAAATGAAAAAGAATAGTAATTTATATAGTGATCTAATCTAGTGGAATCATTCATAGTTTCAAAATTAAAGTTTATTCTATGATTGGAACAAACGATGACCTTGTTCATTTCAATATCATAATCTATAATCATAATAATATTACGAAAATTAATAATTCGGGGAGAGAAGCCATGAGGGGAAAATATCGCTATCTTATAATGATTTTACTTATGATTATCACGATCATCAATTTTGTTGACCGTGGAGCCATTTCTTATTCACAGTCCTTTATTATCAAAGAATATGGCCTCAATCCCGTAAAGTGGGGAGAAATATTAGGATACTTTGGCTACGGCTATATGTTTGGTGCGCTGTTGGGCGGTGCCTTATCCGATAAGAAAGGACCTAAATTTGTATGGCTGACGGCTGTTATCGCTTGGTCTATCTTTGAAATTGGCATTATTTATGCCGGGAATATTGGAATGGCTTTATTCGGCGGTTCTGCTTTAGCGGGATTTGCTGTATTTCGTATTTTATTTGGCTTTGCGGAAGGCCCGGCCTTTTCAACACTTAACCGTACAGTTGCTAACTGGGCGGCGCCAAAGGAAAAAGCCTTTTTATTCTCGATTGGAAGTGTCGGTGTGCCGATTGGCGCAATCATTGCAGCGCCTGTTTCTGTAGGATTGATTTCTTTAGCCGGATGGCGAATGGCCTTTGTGATCCTTGGAGCCTTGGGAATTATTTGGGCAATGATGTGGGCAAAAATTTTTACAAATAGGCCGGAAAACCATCCGCGAGTATCTCAAGAAGAATTGCAAAAAATTAAGTCGTCAGATGATTTAAAGCCATCTTCAGGAGTAAATGACGGAGCTAACAAACCGTACGTTCCTTGGTATCATTTTTTTAAAAGCCGGACGATGATATTGATTTCAATTGGCTATTTTACCTTTCAGTATATTAATTTTTTGATTTTAACATGGCCGCCAAAATATTTGCAGGATGTCTTTCATTTTAAATTGCAATCTCTTTGGTATTTAGGCATGATTCCATGGATAGGCGCTTGCTTCACGCTCCCTTTAGGATCAAAAATTTCCGATATCCTTCTACAGAAGACAGGGAGCCTTCGAATAGCCAGGTCAGGTGTAACAGTCGTTTCATTAATATTAACAGCAGTATGTTTTGTACTTATTCCAACTGTAAGCAGCCCATGGGCTGTTTTAACGCTTATGGCGGTTGGCAATGCTTTGGCATTCCTGCCAAGTTCGTTGTTTTGGATTATCATCCTTGATACCGAAACGGTTAAAGCCGGAACCTATACCGGCCTTATGCATTTCTTCTCAAACATAGCGGCGATCGTCGCGCCGACTTTGACAGGTGTTCTAGTTATGGATTACGGTTATTCGGCTATGTTTATCGCGGCATCGATTGTCACTCTTATTGGTGCGCTAGTCATGTTTTTTGTAAAACCGGGACATTCGGTAAATAACAGTCAGGTATTGAAAAAAGCTGATTTATAGAAATAAGAATAACAAAGGAAAAGATTGAGGGGTCTCCCTTGATCTTTTTTTCATGTTTTACGGTTTGGCTTGTTCTCCACACTGATTATTTTTGTCTGCGCGGTTATCGCGTTTGCGTTGTATCTGCTGTCATTAGTGGAACAATTGACTGGATGGTGGGGTGTGAAATTACACTTTTTTCATTTACCTTATTTGAGTGATGGGCCAGCCATCGAACAGCTGTTAATCACTTTTATTTTAATGATGCATATGTGTTTTCTAGGCTTTACAGTAAGCAGCTTGTTGCAGCGTTTTGGCCGCAATGGCATGTATGTTTTATCCATCGCTGCCCTTCTATTTTTCACCATCATAGGGTTCCTATGTACGTATTTTCAATGGTGGGGAAATATTTTAGGTTGGCTAAGTTATCATTCCGTTTTCTATATTATGATGTGGACGATACCAGTTATTGTTATCTATATGATCGCATCGTATTGCCTGCCTCGTAGAGCAACCTTGTGACAAAAATTGAATGATGCGAAATTTAAAATGAACGTAGGCGTCCAATTTAATTTGGACGCCCTGTTTTATAACAAAAAAATTAATAGTTAGATGCAAATGCTTCAGCGGCAATACAAAGATAATAGGAAAGTCCAGTTGCTTGAGCCTCAAGCATGTTGCGGTGAAAATCATCATTTAGAAAAAATCGTGTTGTTTGTGCGAAGCTTTCGGCAGTTGTCTCGTGGCCATGATGAGTTAAGAAGTTGATGTGCTGATGAATAAGTGTTTGCACTTTCTTATCATCGAACTTTAATCCGTCATTAAGTCCTTGAGCCATTCCGTTCATAAAACGTTTAGCTTCAATTGCCGATTCATTCATTGATTGAACATCAATTGAATTTTCCTTAAGCAAATCGTAGTCGTAAGTTTCCTTTAAATATTGATTTTGTTCGGATAACGCCTCAGTCCACTCTTCTTTACTGTCAAAGCCTTTAAACATTGCAGATTTGTCCATAACTTCTCCTTTCGCGGTGTGACTAATCGACTCATCAATTGTCTGTACTAAGCGCTCTAATCTCCGCATGCGTGAAAGAAGCAGCTTTTTCTGGCCAGACAAAATTAATAACCGATCCGGCTCACCGTCTAATATTTGCTTAATTTCTTTGAGGGGAAAGTCGAGCTCCCGGTAAAATAAAATCTGCTGTAATCGTTCCAGTTCTTTTATGCCATACAGACGATATCCGGCTTCGCTTACCTTGCATGGCAGTAAAAGGCCAATTTTATGATAATGATAAAGGGTTTTTATCGTTACGTTTGCCAGTTCTGAAAGTTCTTTTACCGTATAGAGCATTTGCATTCACCTCACTTATGACTTTAAAGGGTGACCTAAGGTTGGAGTCAACCGTTCATTTGAAAAAATGATAAGAAAATGATTTCTTTATTATTGACAAAAGAAAGAAAGACTTATAAACTTGTTAGAAAATAAGAACAATGGCTAATAGCAATGAAGAGGAGTAATATAAAGGCCCTTATTATCCAGAGATCGATACGTTTGCTGAGAGTATCGTAATAATCCTTTATCACTCGCCTTGGAGCTGAATCTCTGAAATGAGCAGTAAGAGATAACCGTCTAACACCCGTTATTGTGTTTGAGTTTCGGATACTCAATGAGACTGTATACTGTGAGGTATAGAGTGAAAAAGGGTGGTACCGCGTTAGGAATTAGAACTCCTGTCGTCCCTTATGCAATTGCATAAGGAGATGGCGGGGGTTTTTTATTTTCATAAGAGGAGGAAACGATATGAAGAAGATTCATGTATTTGACACAACACTTAGAGATGGTGAGCAATCCCCTGGCGTTAATCTTACGACAGATGAAAAGGTGAAAATTGCCCTTCAGCTTGAGAAACTCGGTGTGGATCGGATCGAAGCAGGATTCCCGGCTTCATCACCTGGAGAAATAATAAGCGTTAAGGAAATATCAAGACAAGTAAAAAATGCAAGTATCGCTGCTCTATCAAGGGCAAATAAAAAAGACATTGAAGCTGCAAGAGAAGCGATAAAAGGTGCGGCAACACCTTGCTTACACATTGTTCTTGCAACTTCACCCATACACCGTAAATATAAACTAAACATGACTAAAGAGCAAGTGCTGGAAACAGCAGAATCAGCCATTCGTTACGGAAAGAAATACTTTGATAACTTGGAGTTTTCACTTGAGGATGCAAGCCGGACAGAGATCGATTTTATTTACGAGGTCGTTCATATGGCGATTAAATCCGGTGCAACGGTCGTCAATTTGCCTGACACAGTCGGTTATGCATCTCCAGAAACCTTCGGGACAATGTTTAAGAAAATTAAGGAAAATGTCCCCGGCGTTGAAAATATTCTATTAAGTACTCATTGTCATAATGATTTGGGAATGGCAACGGCTAATACATTAGCTGCAATTTATAATGGCGTAGATCAAATCGAAGGAACTATTAATGGCATTGGCGAAAGAGCGGGAAATACAGCCATTGAGGAAGTGGCGCTCGCCCTCGAAATGCGAAGCGATATTTATCAAGCGAAAACAGATATCGTGTTGAACGAAATCTATCCAACAAGCCGAATGGTCAGTAAATTGACTGGCATGATGGTACAGCGTAATAAAGCCATTGTCGGCGACCATGCCTTTTCACATGAATCCGGTATCCATCAAGATGGTATGCTCAAAGAGCCAACGACTTACGAAATTATCCGCCCCGAAATGGTTGGCGTTTCATCAAGTACACTTGTATTAGGAAAGCATTCAGGTCGGCATGCCTTGAAAGCAAAAGTCCGCCATTTAGGATATAACCTATCCCAACAAGAACTAAATGAGCTTTTCCAGAAATTCAAAGCGTTAATTGACAAAAAGAGATATGTATTGGATGAAGATATTCGTTTGTTGATTGATGAGCAATATGTGAATGAAGAAAGCATGTTTACTTTATCTGATCTTTCTATCGCATATCCAGGCAACGAATCTGAAATTACGGTTGCTTTAACAGACAGGCATCAACAGACAGTCCAAACGACAACAAGGGGAAATGGTGCAATTGACGCCCTGTTTCAGGCTATTGATCAATCTATCAATACTGAATTTATCCTTGAAGATTATAAGATCCAATCAAATAGCGCGGGAAAAGATGCCATTGGAGAAGTCCATGTCATTTTAGATAATGATGGGAAAAAGTATAGAGGAAGGGGCTTTGATACAGATATTATAAAAGCGAGTGCGAAAGCTTATCTTGCTGCGGTCAATCGTTTTTATGAGGAGCAGGGAAAACAACCAATAGAAAGTAATGCTTATAAGTTTTCGATATAAACAACAAACGTTTTATGCAAGATTGCTAATCATTGATAAATTTCCGCCGATTGTAAAAATACCCCTTCACTTAATCTGTTATTATGAGATAATCATAATAACAGATTTTTTTATAACTATACAATTTTCCGAATATATAAATTGTTAATCCAAGGAGGGAATTTCAAATGAAACATCAGGCATTACAACAGTATGATTATCATTTATGGGCAAATAAAAGGGTTTTTGAGCATATCAAGGAATTGCCAAGTGACATTTACCATAAGGAAATTCAAAGTGTGTTTCCTTCCATTTCAGAGGTGCTGGTTCATATTTATACCGTCGATACTTTGTGGTTAAGCGTGATGTCCGGCGAAAGCTTTGATCAAATTAAAGCATTGGTAGAACGTCTCCAAGGGGAAACCAAAGGTAAGACTATCGAAGAAATGGAGACAATGTTTTCAGGCATATCCAAACAGTACAAAGCGTTCTTTGACGGTCAAAAGGATTTGGACAAAGAAATAACTTGTGAGCATCCTCAATTTGGACGGCTGGAAACCCGTTTGTCTGAATTGGTCCAGCATGTTGTTAATCATGGTACATATCATCGGGGGAACATCACTGCGATGCTGCGGCAATTCGGCTATTCAGGAGTCCCAACCGATTATATCTTTTATTTGTATGAAGTGAATTTAAAAAGCCTTTAACTGAATAACTATATTTTTAATCAAAAAGATGTTTACTAGTCGGTAAGCATCTTTTTTGATTTAGGTAAAATATTGCCTCCAATTTTATCCTCTAAATAAATATTTGATCTTGTGATATTATGTTCAAAAGGTTACTATTATAGTGGTAATAAAATAGAGGGGGTATACAGTGAATTTTAAAGTCTACATTCTAGCTATAGCTTCATTTGTTGTTGGGACAGTCGAATTGATTATTGGAGGAATATTAGATTTATTAGCTAAGGACTTGCAAGTTTCTATAAGTACGGCAGGCGGGCTTATTACATTATTTTCAATCGTATTTGCAATTTCTGCACCAACTCTGTTAGCGATAACTTCAAAAATAGAAAGAAAGAAGTTATATGTTTGGTCATTATTTATCTTTTTCATCGGCAACGTTATTTCATCATTTAGTCCTAATTACTCAGTATTGGTGCTGGGAAGAATTATATCTGCATCGAGCGGGTCTCTTATCGTTGTTTTATCTATCACAATGGCTTCCGCCGTTGTTAAAGAAGAATATAGGGCGAGGGCAATCGGAACAATTTTTATGGGGGTCAGCGGATCACTTGTATTAGGCGTTCCCCTTGGATTAGTGATCGGCAATGCGTATGGATGGCGTGCGCCATTTATTTTAATTTCTATTTTGACATTAATTTCAATGATTGGTGTTTTGGCTTTTCTGCCTAAGACACCGGCAAAACCAACAATACCGTTGCGGCAACAATTAATTACGCTGAAGCAGCCGAAAATAATCAGTGCCCAATTAACAACAGTCTTTATGCTAACGGGACATTTAACCCTGTATGCTTACTTTACGCCTTTTTTAAAAACGGTGTTACATTTAAGCGCCAATTGGGTGAGCATTGTTTATTTGATTTTTGGCATATCGGCAGTAATGGGCGGAGGCATTGGAGGATGGGTTTCTGATAAGTGGGGTGTTGTAAAAAGTATTTCAGCTATTATTCCGACGTTTGCTTTGATTATGTTCATTATTCCATCATCGACAGTTTCGCTTTATCTGTTTTTAGTCGTTATGGTGATTTGGAGCATGTTAAGTTGGGCGCTTACACCGGCTCAGCAAAGCTATCTTATCAAAACCGCACCTGAATCTTATGAGATTCAACAAAGTTTAAATACATCTGCATTACACATAGGAATTGCGCTAGGTTCGGCAATCGGCGGCTTTGTTATAGAAAATCATTCTGTTTTATATAATGCTTGGACAGGCGGCTGTTTTGTCCTTATCGCTTTTATCTGCGCTGTTTTTTCTATTACAAGAGCTTCTGGTTCTTTAGCAGCCTCCCCGCAACAAAAGGAATCTGCATGACATGATGCAGATTCCTTTTTTAAAACCTTAACCTCTTAATAATATTTCTAATTTCTTTATCCTTTATTAACAAGTCGAAGTGCTTTTCAGTAATATGAGCGAGGGCGACATCATGATAAAAGAATTCAGTAAATATCTTGACGAACGGCGTGGACATTGTCTTTATGGCTTGCCAGGATTCGCCCTCAACACCTGCGAAAATGACATCTCTATCATCGGTGATGATTAATCGGAACCGTTCTAATATTTCATTTACTTCAGTTGGTATCAGAACATGGATGTTCGATAATTTTGTTTTTAAATCACCGACTACAAGGCCTTCAATATCTACACCGTTTTTTTCTTTTTCCTCTAAAATAGGCAAGTATTCTATAAAATCGTCCTTCCAGGCTGAGATACGAATAGACTTTTGGGCATCCTTAATGAGTTGTTTGCTTTGCGCCTGAATCGAGGCATCAACCTTTAAACTCCAGACGCGGTCATCTGTATATAATTTCTTAGATGTATTTCGCTTTAAATGATTAATATTGTCCTGAAATTCTGCGGTTAACTTTTCGATGGCAAGGGGTAAGGGTAATGCAGTATAGAGCTTTTTCTTTTCCGACACAGAGTCTAATACCATCCCTTTTTCGATCATACGGGACAGAACTTCGTATATTTTTGCTTTAGCAACACCGGAATATTTAACAATTTTAGTGGCGTCTAATGGTTCCTCACTAGACACGAGAACTTCATAAACTTTGCTTTCATACTGTGAAAAACCGAATTTTTGTAACATATTTTCTCCTATCCGTCATCATACGATTAGAGTCGTCTATCAAATATAATAAATCAAAATTAAAACCAATTCCAATTTAAATAAAACTCTAAGGTTCATATTCTTTACAATCAGAAACAAAGCCTAAAAACTCATCGAAAAATTTCGATTTTTTATTGACAAGGATTAAGGATTAGAGGTAATCTATAAAAAAGTTACTTGTTTAGTGGTAACTAAATTAAAAATAAATTAGCTATTATTAATAGTGCTCTTATTAATTGGAGGTGATTTTCGGAAAATATGTAACCGGTTACTTTTTTTACACCTTTAATTTTATCGACAGCCTTTATTTGTATTTTAAACGGTTTTAATTTCAAATTTCGTTCTATGAATCTAAAACTACTAAGAATTATAAGTGGTTTTAACTGTACTAAAGTTTAGTGAAAGCGATGCCGCTTTTGAGAACGCAAATGAGGAGGAGAAAATAAACAATGAAAAAAATTGCTGTGTTAGGTGCAGCCTTAATTTTAAGCTTTTCTTTAACTGGATGCAGTACCCAATCTCAAACAAGTGCCCAAGCTAAGCAGCCGACAAAATTATCAACTGCTCAAAAAATTGCTGAAGAAGATGTGATGTCTATTGACTGGTATCAAACGTCAGGTGAAGCTAAGGCGCTATACCATCAAGGATATAACATTGGAAAAATGAAATTAGATGAAGCTTTAAAAAAGGGTACAAAGAAAAAGCCTGCTATCGTGCTTGACTTGGATGAAACAGTATTGGATAACAGTCCTTGGGATGCATTGAAAATCAAAACCGGAAAAGATTTCCCATACAAGTGGAATGATTGGGTAAATGCTGCAAAAGCAAAAGCAGTTCCAGGTGCGGTGGACTTCCTAAACTATGCTAATAAAAAAGGTGTCGATATCTATTACGTTTCTGACCGTTCAACAGATCAATTAACTGCGACTATTAAAAACTTAAAACGTGATAATATTCCACAGGCAAATAAGGATCACATCATGCTAAAAAGCAAAAATGATACAAGTAAATACAGCCGTGATGATCAAGTAGCCAAGAACCATGATATTGTCTTGTTCTTTGGCGATAACTTATCAGACTTCCCTAACTTTAAAGGGAAATCGCTAAAAGACAGAAATCAGACTGTAGAGGATCAGGAAAGTAAATTCGGTGACAAATATGTCATTCTGCCAAATCCAATGTATGGGGATTGGGAGAGCGCACTGTACAGTTCTAAAGATCCAAGCAATTCAGAAAAAATAAAAGAACGTAAAGATCAACTTAACTATTTTCAGCCATAAAAATGAATAATGTGTAACCGGTTTCCTGCTGTCTAACTTAAAGAGTAGGAAAATTGATTTAATAAAGGAATAAGGAGGCGAAGTGATGAAAATCAGGAAAAAGTTTTTAAGTATGAGTACAGTTGCAGTAATGTCTTTTTCTCTAATGGCAGCAGTTAGCACGCAAGCTCATGCACAAGAGTATTCTTCAAACTCTAAAGAACAGGCTACTAAAACATTTGCCGAAGAGCCTGTAATGGCCGATGCTTGGTTTCAAACATCAGGAGAAGCGGAAGCGCTGTACTACCAAGGGTATAATATTGGCAAGATGAGACTGGATGCGGCTTTAAAAAAGGGTACAAAGAAAAAGCCCGCTATTGTCCTCGACTTGGATGAAACAGTTTTAAACAACAGCCAATGGGAGGCACTGTTAGTCAAAACAGGAAAGGGGTATCCATACGAATGGGATAAATTTATGAAATCAGCAGATTCAACGGCCCTTCCTGGAGCGGTCGATTTTCTTAAGCACGCTGATAAAAAGGGTGTTGACATTTACTATATTACTAACCGTGCTGAAAAATATTTGGAGCCAACCATCAAGAACCTACAAAAACTTGGCATTCCGCAGGCAAATAAAGACCATGTATTTTTACAAAAACCTAATGAGCATGGGAAACAGTCCCGACGCGCTCGTGTTGCCAAGGATCACGATATTCTATTGTACTTTGGCGATCAGTTAACTGACTTCCCGGGTTTTGATGGAAAATCTCTTAAAGATAGAAATGTTGCTGTAAATGAAGATGGAAATAAATTTGGTAATAAATTTATTATCTTCCCGAACCCGATGTACGGTAAGTGGGAGGATGCGTTGTACGGTTATAAAAACAAGAGTGTAAAACAAAAGATAGAATTACGCAAAGATCAATTACAATATTTCAAACCATAAGCTGGAAAGGAAATGAAAATAATGAAGAATGTTATTTTAGATGTGGATACTGGGATTGATGATGCACTAGCTCTCTCATATGCTGTTCATTCTCCAGAGTTAAATATTTTAGGTGTCACGACTACTTTTGGGAATATATCTGCTTCGGAGGCAACAAGAAATACTTTACAGCTATTAAAGGTGCTTGGTGCTGAAGATATTCCCGTTTACCAGGGTGTCAATCAAACTTTTGCAGGGCATGAACCTGCTGATAAAGCAACCTCGATTCATGGGGAAAACGGGATCGGCGATGCTCAGTTACCTGCCGCGGATAAAAAGGCAGAAGACATGATTGCCCATGATTTTATTATTTCTTCTGTTCATAAATATCCCAATGATATCACAATAATTACAACCGGGACTCAAGGGAACTTGGCAAGGGCGATTCAAAAAGATCCTCAAATTGTTCATTTAGTAAAAGATGTTATCTTAATGGGCGGCGCTGTGACAGTTCCAGGCAATATTACCCCTTACGCCGAGGCAAACATTTACCATGATCCTGAAGCGGCGCAATTTACTTTCCAATCCGGCATTCCAATGACATTTGTTGGCTTAGATGTCACAATGAAAACATTGCTTAAACGGACTGTATTGGACGAATGGCGAGAAAAAGACACGCTTCTTTCCCGTTCTTTAGCAGATATGTGCGATTTCTATATGGACGCTTATGCTAGAAACAATCCTGAATTAAACGGGTGCGCACTGCATGATCCATTAACAGTCGGTATTGCTATAGACCCTTCGTTTGTGAAAACTAAAACAATGTCCGTCAATGTTAAAACAGAAGGTGCAGAAAAAGGGCAAACAGTCGGCATTGAAAATCCGGAAGGGAACATTAAAGTGTGTCTTGAAGTTGATGTTGACAGGTTCGTAGAGCACTTTCTGGATTGGGTTTGTCTAAGTTTGATTAAGAATTGATATAGACAACTGACAATACGGGATAAAAAATAATAGAATCCGAGTTTTTCATGCCTTTCTAAATGAGATAAATAAGTCTTTGAGAACTTTATTTTATCAGGGGGATCTTTATGAAATACGTTATGTTTATCGTAGGTTTACTTGTTGTATACCTGCTTGCGCTTCTTGTAAGCACTGATCGAAAAAAGATAAAATATAGACCAATTATTGTCATGATTGTTATTGAATTAGTTCTTTGTTTTATATTATTAAATACGAAATTCGGTGCATTTATTGCAAAAGCTTTATCTGATTTCTTCGCGAATTTGTTAGCAACTGCCGGAGCGGGGATTAACTTTGTGTTTGGCGGGCTGGCCAATAAAGGACAAGCACCTTTTTTCTTAAATGTATTACTGCCGATTATTTTCATAGCGATCATCATTGGCATTTTACAATACTTTAGAATTTTACCGCTTATTATCAGGGGCATTGGCTGGTTATTAAGTAAAGTCAATGGATTAGGGAAATTAGAGTCTTACAACGCTGTTGCTGCAGCCATCGTCGGTCAAGGGGAAGTGTTTATCACTGTAAAGGATCAACTAAGCAGGCTGCCGAAAAATCGTTTATATACACTTTGCGCCTCATCAATGTCAACGGTATCAATGTCAATTGTCGGTTCATATATGAAAATGATTGAACCAAAGTATGTTGTAACCGCAATTGTTCTTAACTTGTTCAGCGGATTTATTATCGTTCATATTGTTAATCCGTATTCAGTAGATAAAGAAGATGATATTTTAGAAATTAATGAAGCAGCGAAAGAATCATTCTTTGAAATGTTAACAGAGTATATTTTACTCGGGTTTAAAATGGCGGTTATCATTGCCGCGATGCTGATTGGTTTCGTTGCGCTCATGGCCGCGATAAACAATATTTTTTCGTTTTTCTTCCATATCACGTTCCAGCAAATTTTAGGTTATATTTTCTCACCATTGGCATTTGTCATGGGGATACCTTGGCACGATGCTGTACAGGCAGGCAATATTATGGCTACCAAGCTTGTCACAAACGAATTTGTTGCTATGATTGATTTAACAAAAGTTCAGCATCATCTGTCCGCGCGTACAATTGGCATTATTTCAGTATTTCTTGTTTCATTTGCAAATTTCTCGTCCATTGGGAACATTGCTGGTGCAACGAAAGGGATCAGTGATAAACAGGGGAATCAAGTGGCCCAATTTGGCTTGAAACTTCTGTACGGCGCAACATTGGTCAGTGTATTATCAGCAATCATTGTAGGCGTTGTTATATAAAGGGTATATCTATTATTTTGGCTATTGCGGGTATGATTCACTTTGAAAGCAATATATCGCTTCAACATCATATCCGCAATACTATGTATAGGAAAAATTAATCCAATGTACACAGTTTATCAATCTAAAATTAATAGAATTCCTTAAAATATATATTGAGAAAGCCTTGCAATAAATATTTTGAATATTATTATTGGCGAAATATTTAATTAATATATTAAACTATTATACTATCGTATTTATTAGATGCTATTGGTATCTATTAAATAAATAAATATTGACTGGGGGAAAAGAAGAGTGAAAAAAGTATTTTTAGCTATTTTACTTGTATTTTCACTGTCGGCTTCACCTGCTGTATCACATTTTACAGCACATGCATCTGCACATTCACATGGGCATGAGCATTCGAAAGGGAACAACAAAAAAGATGTTGATTTCCAAATGCTTGCTGTTAACGACTTTCACGGTAATTTGGATACTGTTGATGATGTTGATGTCAACGGCAAGACCTATACAGTTGGAGGTGCTGCCTATTTGGCAACACACTTAAATCAGGCGGAAAAGGATAACAAGCGCCAAGCCAAAAAGGAAGGGCTTAAGTCTGATACTATTCGCCTTCATGCAGGAGACCTTGTCGGTGCTAGTCCGCCGATTTCTGCATTGCTTCAAGATCAGCCGACAGTAGCGGCTTTTAATGCGATGAAATTTAAAGTCGGCGTTCTCGGAAACCACGAATTTGATGAAGGGATACCAGAGTTAAAACGTCTTTTATATGCGACTAGCGTCCATCCTAATGTTAGAAAGTATACAAAAGGCTTTAATTATCATTACAAAGGCATTGACAAAGACTTTGATTGGTTATGCGCAAATGTCGTTGATAAAAAGACAGGAAAACCAATCTTCCCGCCTTATACCATTAAAAAGGCCGGCGGTGTAAAGGTTGGATTTATCGGTATCGATACGCTGGAAACTTTACAAACTACTTTACACAAAAATATTAAGGATTTTAATTTCCTTAATGAAGCAGATACAGTAAATAAATATGTGAAGGTATTACATAAGAAAGGGGTTCACGCGATTGTTGTTGACGGTCACATCCCTGCGGATAACAAAGACGGGCAAATTGTCGGTGACGCTGCAGATTTAGCCAAGAAGGTCAGCAGTGATGTTGATGTTATTTTTGCGGGACACAATAACACCAATGTCAACGGCTATGTAGATGGAAAATTAATTGTTGAAGATCTTAAGTATGGAGAAGCTTACGGTGATGTGAGAGGGAAACTTAATCCTAAAACTCAAGACTTTGTAAAAGGATCCCTTAAAGCGAACGTGGTTCCAAATACAAGAGATGTCAAACCAGATCGTAAAATTCAAAAGATTGTCGATCAGGCAAAAACCATTACCGATAGAGTAACACAAAGCGTTATCGGTTATACAAAAGATGGTGAGACAATTGGCAAAAAGAATCCAAGAGAAGGTGAGGATCCTTTGGGAGATCTCGTTGCCGACAGTCAACGCGACGCGACCGGAGCACAAATTGCCTTAACTAACTCAGGGGGCATCCGGACTGGACTAGTGCCGAAAAAGAATGACAAAGGTCAGTATGAAGTGACATGGGGTGCTGCATACTCCGTTCAACCGTTCGGAAATCAATTGGGCGTTTATAATTTAACAGGCGAACAAATTAAAGAAGCTTTAAACCAACAATGGCAAAATCCTGATGAAATGATGTTTATGCAAGCTTCAGGAATTAAATATACTTATGTCGACGGCAGCAAAGTCCCGGACTGCAAGCAAAAATATTGTGTTAAAGATATGTATCTTGCTGACGGGACAAAAATGGATATGAATAAGACTTATACTCTAGCATTAAACGACTTTTTGGCCACTGGCGGAGATGGCTTTACCGCTTTTGAAAAAGGAAAGTTAGTAAATCAACCTGGTATAGACGATACTGATGCGTTTATTAATTACATTAAAAAGTTAACCTCTGAAGGTAAAATGATCGATCCAAAAACCGACGGGCGTGTAACACAGGTTGATGCGTAAAAAAGACCTATCGAAAAAAGAGGATATCAATTGACTAGAAGAGCCCCTAAATAATCTGTTATTTGGGGGCTCCCTCCTTTTTCAACATATATTTAAAAAGATTTAAGCGAGCTAATTTCCAAATATTTTTCGACTTTATTAAAAAAAATTAGACAGCGTTTTCAAAAATTATGTTATAATAGTAATAAAGTATTGTAAGAAAATAGACACATATTTTAAAAGGAGAGGTTGCAAAGCCGGGATTTCATAAAGGTAGTTTATATAACAGAATATTAATTACCTTGATAATATTTTACCATTCTTAAGTCCTTCAATTATTAATATCATCATAATATTTACATTTATCTGTTTAACCTATGGCTTACTCACACAATAACACCATTTATTTAGATTTGTTATAGAAAGGAAGAACCTGTATATGAAAAATAATATGCGACGGGACATAGGGACCTTTGCGTTGACTATGACCGGTATTGGTTCAATTATTGGTTCAGGCTGGCTCTTCGGAGCATGGAAGGCCGCAAAGCTCGCCGGTCCTTCAGCTATTTTTGCTTGGGCTATTGGAACAATCATTATTTTGCTGATTGGTCTGACATTTTCAGAACTGGGCTCGATGTTTCCAGAAGCAGGCGGCATGGTTCGTTACGGTCATTATACACACGGCTCGCTCGTAGGTTTTATTGCCGGCTGGGCCAACTGGATCGCGATTGTTTCTGTTATTCCGGTTGAAGCGGAAGCCTCAGCCCAATACTTAAGTTCCTGGAACTTTGATTGGGCTCACAAGTTATATAACGGCACAGAATTGACGGCGCCGGGACTTTGGATAGCTGCCGTTTTAGTTGTTGTTTACTTTTTGTTAAACTATTTCACTGTTCAACTTTTTGCACGGGTAAATACCGCAATTACTATATTTAAATTTATTATTCCTGGATTAACAATTATTGGCTTGCTTATTGCCTCTTTTCACGGCAGCAATTTTACGTCTCACGAAACAGGCGGATTTATGCCATTCGGCTGGTCCGGCGTCTTTACGGCGGTTGCTACATCGGGTATCGTATTTGCGTTTAATGGATTCCAGAGTCCGATTAATATGTCAGGTGAAGCACGCAATCCGAAGCGTTCAGTACCGATTGCCGTTATTGGGTCAATCTTGATTGCAGGTGTTATTTATATCCTTTTACAAGTGACTTTTATCGGTTCTGTAAAACCAAGCATGATTGCTCACGGCTGGGGAAATATTAATTTAAATTCACCATTTGCTGACTTGGCAATGGCCTGGGGATTAAACTGGTTAGTACTGTTGCTGTTTGCTGACGCCTTCGTTTCTCCATCGGGAACTGGTATGACTTATACAGCTACAACAGCACGAATGATTTATGGAATGGAGAAAAATGGATACTTTCCAAAAGTTTTTGGCAGAGTTCATCCGAAATTAGGTATTCCGCGCCCAGCTATGTGGTTTAACCTTGTTGTTTCGTTCATATTCTTATACTTGTTCAGAGGTTGGGGTTCACTTTCCGAGATCATTTCGGTAGCGACAGTTATTTCTTATTTGATTGGTCCGATTTCTGTTATTACGTTGCGCCGGGTTGGGTCTAATTTAGACAGACCGCTAAGATTAAAAGGCATACACATTTTGGCTCCGATAGCCTTTATTGCCGGTTCAATGATGCTTTATTGGTCAAGATGGCCGCTGACTGGCGAGGTTATCATCGTTATGCTGATAGGTTTGCCAATCTATTTTTACTATCAAGCGAAAGCGAAATTCAAAGGATTTGCTAAGCACTTTAAAGCAGGACTTTGGGTTATCGTATATCTGTTATGGATGATGCTTGTTTCCTTTATCGGCGGTAAGGAATTTGGCGGATTAGGCATTATTCCGGCCGGTTGGGACTATGCGGTTATCGCCGTTTCAGCATTAATTTTCTATGTATGGGGAATTAAGAGCGGCTGGAAGACACCGGAAATTGAAGAGAAAGAACGGGAAAGTGAAGAAAGCCCGCAAACAAATATGATGTAATCAAAATGCTCCGCAAAATGCGGGGCATTTTTTCTGCATAAGCACTTTTCTTGAATTCCTATGGTCATATGTTATGATAACGCCTAAAGAAAGAAGTTAAATATTCCATTCTAACTATCGAGAGATACATAAACCATATCGAAAAAGGAGGCTATAGAAATGGCAAATAGTATAACAGATGTAACGACATTATCTAATGGTGTAAAAATGCCTTGGTTAGGATTTGGTGTCTTCCAAGTCGAAGAAGGTGAAACAGTTGAAAGCGCAGTTAAACATGCTCTTAAAACGGGGTATCGCAGTATTGATACAGCCGCTGTTTACGGAAATGAAAAAGGCGTGGGCAACGCGATTCGAGAATCTGGTATTGAAAGAGATAAATTATTTGTTACGACGAAAGTGTGGAACAGTGCTCAAGGTTATGATTCAACACTTCAGGCCTTCGAGGAAAGCCGTGAGAAGCTTGGGCTTGATTATGTAGATCTATACTTAATCCATTGGCCTGTCGAAGGAAAATATATAGATACGTGGAAGGCTATGGAGAAGCTGTATCATGAAGGGAAAGTCCGGGCTATTGGTGTCAGCAACTTCCATGAGCATCATTTGCAAGATTTAATGAAAAACACGGAAGTAAAACCAATGGTTAATCAAATCGAGCTTCATCCGCATTTAAATCAGGAACCATTGCGGAATTACTGTAAGGAAAACGATATTCAAGTGGAAGCATGGAGCCCATTAGCGCAGGGCAAGGTACTTTCTGATTCGGTCATTACAAAAATTGCCGATAAATACGGCAAGAGCCCGGCACAAGTGGTTATTCGCTGGGATTTACAGAACGGTATTGTTACGATTCCAAAATCAGTCACCCCTCACCGTATCGAGGAAAATGCCAATGTGTTTGATTTTGAGCTGACAAATGAAGAAATGAATCAAATCAACGCGGTAAATAAAGACGAACGGACCGGACCGGATCCGGATAACTTTGATTTTTAATTGGTGTAAATAGGAAGGAGTCAGGCTGCAATTAGAGGCCTGACTCCTTTTTTAATACGTAGGGAAAGTATAAATTGGCAGCGATGTTGTCAGCTCGACGAAGCAGCCAATTTTAAGTTCCTAGTATAAGGGGAACTATGCAGTTGCCTGCGCCCTAAGGCTTGGCACCAGCTAAGTTTTCTTTATTAAACGTTTGATTAAATTGTTTTTCTTGATTATTTTTCTATATTAAAAAACGTTATGCGTTTGCAGTTAGTCATTCCTTAGTTAATAGCAAGATGTTAACTGGAAAAACGGATAATTATATAATAAATCTTTAAAAATAGTTATAAATAAATAGGATGAAAGTCTATTTTATAAACATATTTCAAATTTACTAAAACTAAAGTATAATTTTATTAACTATTCATACATATTTAAAAAATAAATATGAGGGGAAAGAGAATGAAAAAGAAATTAACGATTTCATTGATTTTATCTGTTGTTTTGTGTTTGACTTTTTCCGCGGGGGTATTTGCAGCGACGAAGTACAAATTAATTGTTGATGGAAAGGAGAAAAAAACTGAGGTAAGAATGATCAATAACACAGCCTATGTTCCTTTAAAACAATTTGCCTCAGATTTAGGTGCCAAAGTCAGCTACGACAGTAAACATAAAACCTATAATGTAACGAGTAAGGACTATAAGCCGCCTGTGAAAACAACAAAAAAAGTCTATTCAGTAAAAGTAAATGGACAGTCGGGGCCGATGAAAATTAAAATATCAAAAGTAACCTTAGATCCAGCCTATAAGTATGATAAATATTCATCGGCCATCAGAGCTGTTGTTATGGACGTTCAGGTAGAAAACACATCAAAAAAGACGATCAGCTGGTATCCGGATCAGGGGATTATGGCATTAAATACGAAAGAGCAGGTCGATAATGCCATTCTCTATTCAGACGAATTAGGCGGGGATTATCATGGTCAAGTCGTTAAAAAGGGAAGAATTGTTTTTAAAGTAAAAAGCGATTTAAATAGTATTAAGAACTTTAGATATTATATCGATGGCGCAATGGATAAAAAAACATTGGATTCTGTTGGCAAAGATATTACATTAAACGTTACATTAAGAAAATAATAATCGTTCCCGCAAAAGTTTCTTGCGGGAATTATCATTTATAAGAGAAAAACTTCTTTTCAGACACCATGGCGGAGTCGTTAAACCAGCTTATAGCCGTTAACTGAAAATTCACAATTATAATTGACTTAAAGTGCCTTATACCGTAATATAGTTCCAAAAGGCTGCATAAGCAGTTTAAGAGTTTTTAAGGAGGGTTTTATGATAGCGCATACAATGGATGTGACGTTAGGTCAATTGCTTGAGCAAATAGCAGAAAGACAACCCGATCATGATGCTGTTGTTTATCCTGATCGGGGCCTGCGTTATTCCTATAATGTTTTTAATCAGTTATGCAGAGAAACCGCCAAAGGTTTGATGAAACTTGGCATTAAGAAAGGCGAACATATTGCTATCTGGGCAACAAACTGTCCGGAATGGGTGACAACTCAGTTTGCAACTGGCAAAATGGGTGCTGTCCTGGTAACAGTGAATACGAGTTACCGTGTAACTGAACTGGAATACCTATTAAAGCAATCTGATTCGACAACACTGATTTTAATGGAATCATACCGGGGAACGTCCTATATTGATATGCTATATGAAATCGTACCGGAATTAAAAAAAGCGGAACCGGGAAAACTTCAATCCAAAAAGTTTCCATATTTAAAAAATGTAATCGTTCTTGGAGAAAGAAGATATCCTGGCATGTTCATGTGGTCTGATATTTTAAAATTAAAAGAAGAAGTCAGCGATGCTGAACTGGACAAAAGAATGGCATCGCTTGACCCGGACGATGTCATCAATATGCAGTATACATCGGGAACAACCGGTTTTCCGAAGGGTGTTATGCTGAGCCATATCAATTTGGTGAACAATGCTGCGAATATTGCGGAATGCATGAAACTCACTGCAAAAGACCGGATGTGCATCCCAGTTCCATTTTTCCATTGTTTCGGTTCAGTGCTTGGAACGCTCACATGTGTGACTGCAGGGGCAACAATGGTGCCGGTTCAGGAGTTTGATGCAAAGCAGGTTTTAATGGCGGTTCAAAAGGAAAAATGCACAGCGCTGCACGGTGTACCGACAATGTTTATCGCTGAATTAAATGACCCTGATTTCGATAAGTATGATTTGTCTTCTTTACGTACGGGTATTATGGCGGGTTCTGTTTGTCCAATTGAAGTGATGAAGGCAGTAGTAGAAAAAATGGGAGCGCGCGAAATCACCATTGTCTATGGCCAGACTGAATCTTCTCCAGGCATTACGCAAACGAGAACGGATGATCCGCTTGAAATAAGAGTATCGACGGTTGGCCGCGCCCTCCCGAATGTCGAGGTTAAAATAGTAGATCCGGTAACGAAAAAAGAAGTCTCGCATGGTAAGCGGGGTGAGTTATGTACCCGCGGTTACCACGTGATGAAGGGTTATTATAAGAATCCTAAGGCAACCGCTGAGGCGATTGATGAAGAGGGATGGCTTCATACGGGTGATCTTGCTATTATGGATGAAAATGGATATTGTGATATTGTTGGCAGATTGAAAGATATGATTATTCGCGGCGGGGAAAATATATATCCGCGGGAAATTGAAGAGTTCCTTTATCAGCATCCGAAAATTCTCGATGCACAAGTTATCGGTATACCGGATGAAAAGTATGGGGAACAGGTTATGGCCTGGATCAAACTGAAAAAAGGACAAACAGCAACAGCAGAAGAGATACGGAACTATTGCCTTGGGAAAATTGCAAGTTACAAGGTTCCGCGCTTTATTGAGTTTTGTGAAGAATACCCGATGACTGCTTCCGGGAAAATTCAAAAATTTAAGTTGCGTGAACTGGGCAGAAAACTTGTTAAACATCATTAAGTCAATATTAAGGGAGATGCCAAATATTAAGGACCCAAGGAATTTAAAGGGGTCCCTTTTTTGGTTATTCAAAAATTGGCAGTATAGAAACCCCATTACAAAGGTTGAAAATTGTCCGATAAGTGGTAATATAACTATAGTTATTAAAACTATTAAAAGAGTTGTTCCTTTGAACTTCGAGTAAGTGGAAGCTCGTCATAAACTAGTAGATTAACATATTATCTGAAGATTAATAACATCAAAAAGGAGCTGGATGAAAGTGGAAAGGTTATATGAACAGTTAGATAATATTTATAACGAAATAGTAGATATTCGCCGGTATCTTCACCAAAATCCGGAATTGTCTTTCGAAGAGGTCAACACTTCTAAATATATTGCTGATTATCATAAACAGTTAGGTCATGAAGTTCGGACCGGTGTAGGAGGAAACGGTGTTGTAGCTACTCTAAGGGGAGAAAAAAGCGGGCCGACTGTTGCATTAAGAGCTGATTTCGATGCTCTGCCTATTCAAGAGGAAAATGATACGCCTTATAAATCAAAAGTGGACGGAGTTATGCATGCATGCGGCCATGACGGGCATACGGCAACATTGTTAGGACTGGCTAAAGTATTAAATAGTATGAAGGATGAGATTGAAGGCACTGTTGTGTTTATTCATCAACATGCTGAGGAGCTTCCGCCGGGAGGCGCTATCGCAATGATTGAAGACGGTTGTCTTGACGGCGTCGATGTTATTTTTGGGACACACCTGCAGGCTCAAAACCCTCTTGGTGAGATCGGGTATCGCTCTGGAGCCCTGCAAGCTGCACCTGACTGTTTTGATATCAAGATTCAGGGAAAAGGCGGACATGGCGCTAGCCCTCATGAGACAAAGGACAGTATTGCTATTGGAGGACAGTTAATTAGCAGTCTTCAACAAATTGTCAGCAGGAGAATTGACCCATTGGATTCAGCTGTCGTATCTGTTTGTAATTTTGTAGCCAAAAATCCTTACAACGTCA
The DNA here is from genome assembly GCF_042665295.1 of Scopulibacillus cellulosilyticus. Classification (NCBI taxonomy): domain Bacteria; kingdom Bacillati; phylum Bacillota; class Bacilli; order Caryophanales; family Sporolactobacillaceae; genus Scopulibacillus; species Scopulibacillus cellulosilyticus. The sequence continues at coordinate 37,755 of NZ_JBHTCO010000015.1, read as the reverse complement.
TTGCCGACAGTGCGGTATTATCCGGTACTGTAAGAACGTTCAAAGAGAGTGTCAGGTCATTTATTGAAAAGGAAATTGAAAAAATTGTAAAAGGTGCATGTCTCGCAGCAGATGCTTCATATACCTATAAATATACACGAGGGTATCCGGCAACTGTTAACCATCCGGAAGAGACAGAATTTGTGGCTGACCTTGCTAAGTCGGTACCGGGCGTAAAGGTAGTAAGAGAACATGAGCCAATTATGGCCGGTGAGGATTATTCTTATTATTTGCAGCATGTTAAAGGGACTTACTTCTTTACTGGTGCGCAAAATCCGGAATGGGAAGAAACATTCCCTCATCATCATTCGAAATTTGATATTGATGAACGGGCACTTTTGATAGCCGCTAAGGTTCTCGGCAAAGCGACGTTAACCTATTTGAAAAACGGTTCGGCAAACTTAAAATCAAAAGAAAGCGCCGTTCCAAGATCATAGGTGGAAAATATTTAGGTTAAATGAAGAATTCAGGAGGAAAGCTGTTGTGAAGCGTTTGCGCTTAGTAACAGTTTTTCTTTTTTTGCATTTTAAGAGGGTTACCCGCTTTAAAAGGGTAAAACAAAGACTTTCACTATTAGACTTAGCTACAAAAAATAAAAAGTGTGTAACCTTAAATGATTTTACTTAAAAGGCTACACACTAACTTTGATCGATATTTACTTTCTTATACACAAAACCATCCTCTCAGAATTAAGCAATATCCGGATACTTGACGCCTTTGAATTCTACATTAACGAAGGATGACTTTTCTTTCTCATATTTTTTGCTTAATTGTTGCGCTTTATCAAAGGCTTCAAACATGTGCTTAGATTCAATGACTTCATTCCATCGGACAGGATGGTCATTATCTGTTTCGAATAAAAACACATACTGTTTCATTTATATCACCTCCTAAAAAATCTATATTATATTAGGCAATCTATAAAGTAATATCAATCTGTTGTTATTCATTATACTTAGCTGTGCCATCAATGTAAACCCTTTCAAAAAAATAACGTTGACAAATTTGTTACGATTGAATTATGCCTTGATTTTGCTTGTCCTTTAAAGAAAACTTGCCTCTGCGTCGAATTTTCATCTGTTCTGCAAATTTATACTTAAAATATTATAAAAAAGGCGTACTGTGAACGTTAAACTCGTCACAGTACGCCTTTTATGTTTGAACCGTTTGACTGATTCAAAACCTTCCGGAGCGAAAGATAGAGAAAATTAACCATAGGAACATGAGAATAGCAATAACAACGGCTATACCGATCACCGGGACATTGGATAAAAAGGTATTGCCAAACGTTGAGGCAATAATTAAACCGACAATAACAATGCTGAAAGCGAGCAGAGTGACACTGAATGATATTCTGTTGCCTATCCTGTCGAGCCTTAACAGCAATTTATCAATTTGCGGCAAATTCATTTCAAAATGGGTTTGTCCTTTGTTTACCTTTGTCAATGTATGCCTAAGCTGTTTCGGCAATTGAAAAATGATTGATGCAAGTTCAGTGATTTCAACCCATTTTGTAGGTAAATTTTTTATTGGATTGACACGTTCTAATAACAGCTTTTTTCCATATGGTTCGGCCAGATGAATCAGGCTCAGCTCTGAATCGAGATCGGTAATGAATCCCTCGATGGTCATTAATGCCTTGCCAAGCATTGTATAGTCTTTCGGGATGGTAATTCTGTTTCTTTGCGTTGTATTAAAAAGATCTGCGATGGCATCTCCAATATTAATTTGACTCATCGGAATATCATAATATTTATCCTTTAATGCATCAATATCATTTTTAAGTTTATTTTCGTCAATATCATGGGGCATATTGGCCATTCTTTGAACAGTATGTAAAAGGGTATCAGTGTCTTTACTCATTAAACCAATGATTAGAGATGCAAAGTTTTCTTTCATTTCATTGCTTAAAACGCCAACCTGGCCAAAGTCGATATAAGCAATTTTGTTACCCGGTAAGAAAAACATATTTCCGGGATGCGGATCTCCGTGATAGATTCCCTTAATTAAAACTTGATCTAAAAAAGAGTGTACCAGGCGTTCGGCAAGAAGCTTTTTATCAAATTGATCAGATGATAAATCCTTTAATTCAATAAACTTTTTCCCATCGATATATTGGGATGTTAAAACTTTCTTTGTCGAGTAGTCCCAATAGATAGAGGGAATGATGATATTATCATTATTCTCAAACATCTGTCTGAACTTTTCAGTGTTTCTCGCTTCTTGGGAATAGTCCATTTCATTTCTGATAGCCAAGGCAAGTTCGTCAACAATGTCTCTTAATTGATAGTGTTTTGCCCAAGAATAACGGCTTTCAACAAGCCGGGCTAAGTCTCTTAAAATTTCAACATCAATGTTTACCTGATCTTCAATATTAGGACGGCGAACTTTAACAACGACATTTTCACCGGATCTTAACGTTGCCTTATGCACTTGTCCTATTGAAGCAGCGGCGAGGCATTCTTCATCAAAGGTTTCGAAAAGGTCTTCACAAGGAGCGCCAAGTTCTTCCTTGATGATTTGCTTAATGACGGAACTATTAATGGGTCTTACCGCGTCTTGAAGCTTTTCTAATTCCTTTGTCAGCGAGGCGGGTATCATGTCCCTCCGAATACTTAATAATTGTCCGAACTTAATAAAGGTAGGCCCGAGTTCTTCCATTGATATTCTTAACCGTTTCCCGAGCGGCTGTGCATTCCCTTTATTTAAATCGGATTCTATTCTTTTCGGGAGGGACAATAAGTGAAATAGGCCGACTTCCTTAACAATATACCCGAACCCGTTTTTTACGAGAACCGTTGTTATTTCCCGGTAGCGGTTCATGTGCCTCATTCTTCTCATGATCATGATTCTCACCTACAGCTGTTTAGTCCTCTTTATTTGTATTTTGAATGATTGTATCCAATTTCCTTTCCAATGCTTCTAAGCGTTCGTTCATTTCATTCATATCTTCCCTACTGACAAAACCGATTTGCTTTAATGAAGATGTGATTTCTTTGCGGAATTGTTCGTTCCATTCATTTTGCTTGCCTTTTCCTTTCTCTTGGAGCTCGCTGAGAATTCCCTTTGCTTCCTGAGGCGCAATTTCTTTCTTTTCGACGAGGTCATTGACGTATTTTTCAACTCTTTCTTTACTCGCTACGGCAGCGCCTAATCCGAGAAAAAAGCCTTTTTTCAGTAATTCATTCATAACTGTCATCCTTTCAAATTGCTTTTAGTTATCTATACCCGAAAATGGTATGCATTTATCATACATTTTTTGTAAAGTTAATCAAAACTATAAGAGGGATTTATTTTCTAAAAGACGACTCATTTATTACTTTATTTATAGAAGCTGTTTTAAAGAACGGGTTGTTTCATCTTTCTAAATGATCATTTTCATTATTATTTTAAAGTTTTTACAAATTAACTGATAAATAGTATTATAGCAACAATTGATTTAATTGTGGATGATGTCAAAAGTACTAAAAATTCATTTTATCCTAATAAGAATAATTCTATGCATGTTTGCTGTAAATTTGGGCATAAGTTTGCAGACAAAAATTCTGAAGAAATATAGGATATTTTGTTCTTTTTGAAACGAAATTGAAATTTATCTAACGCTAATTTAATTTAAAGTTACGGACCCAATAGGGTTTAGGAAGCCGAATTTATCAAATATAGGAAAGAGTGAAAGGAGCAATGTTTTGAAATCAATCATTCTAATTTTTCTCATAATCATTGAGGCACTTCTTGTAATTGTTCCTGAATATGTAAGAAGTAAAACTGGAATGAAAGTAAAGCATAAAAAATCTTGGCTGCTTCTAGTGTCTATACTTGCTCTGGCCATTGGGGTGCTGCTGGCAGCTTGTATTTCTTAAAATATAATGCATTATAAAAATTTATTATTGCTCTTTCGAAAAAAGATAAGATCATTTTTTAGTTATAGAAGTGTCATTTTTACAATACATTTTCTATAAGAGATATTTAAATAATCCGGGAAAAAGGTGATGAAATGAATTTACATATGCACGTATGCGCCGGTCTTATTTAATGACGCATCACCAACTTCTCGTTGCAAAGCAGCAATGAAGCTTTCAAGCGATTGCTTGGCTTTGCACCTTTTTCGGAAGGGAAGGTACAACTTATGGCAACACCGCCGCCTATTTTAAAGCCAGGTGATACTGTAGGCATCGTAACGCTGGGAAGTCCATTAGAGGCTGCTACCATAAATGCGCGAATTGATACGCTGAAAAAATTAGGGTTTAATGTGGTATTAGGCCAATATGTATATTCCCGTAATGGTTTTCTTGCCGGGACTGATCAGGAACGTGCTTATGATTTGATGAGCATGTTTGCCAATAAGCAGGTTAAAATGATTTTGCCGTCAAGAGGCGGAGAGGGGGTTGCCGGCATTCTCCCTTACCTGGATTACAACCTCATTCAGGCGAATCCTAAAATTGTTACAGGCTACAGTGATATTACTGTATTACAAAATGTATTGTATCAATACACAAATCTTATTACCTTTCAAAGCCTTTTGCTTATAGACTTCACGGAGTATGCGCCTCCTTATAATTATGACGAGTTTTTTGCCGCGACCTCAACAATATACTACCGGCACATACATAATCCGGCGGGAATACCATTAGTGAGCAGAGTGCCAGGCAATGTCACTGGACCGATTGTAGGCGGGAACCTTACGTCATTTGTTGACACATTAGGAACACCCTTTGAGATCGACACAACAGGTAAAATACTATTTTTTGAAGAAACCCATGAACCTATTAATAAAGTATACAGGTTATTGAACCATCTTAAGCTGGCCGGGAAGTTCGACGATTGTATTGGTATTATTATGGGGGAATGTACGGGTTGTCAGGTTTCTTACGGCAAGTCATACGATGATTTGATAAATGAGTTTGTTGTTCCGCTCGGCAAGCCGCTTATGACTAATCTTACATCTGCCCATGGGACTTATAAAGCAGCAATACCTATAGGGGCAATGGTTAATTTGGATACACAAAATAATACAATAACTGTGCTTGAGCCGACTGTCAGTTTATAAAAAGGGTTAAAACGATTGACTTAGCAATCGTTTTAGCCCTTTTTCTCTACATACTATAATTTTGTGCGCAGATCCCAAAGTTCGGGGAAGAAGCGGTGATCAAGGACTTTTTTTAGATAATTGACGCCTGATGAACCGCCTGTTCCGATCTTGTGGCCGATGATTCGTTCCACTGTTTTCATATGACGGAAACGCCATTGCTGAAACCAGTCTTCTATATCGACGAGTTTTTCCGCAAGCTCATAAAGATCCCAGTATTTTTCCACGTTGTTATAGACTTCAAGCCATGCCGCTTCAACAGTTGGATCCGCCTGATAAGGCTCGCTAAAATCTCTTTGCAGCAGGTCCGGGTTAATCGCAAAACCTTCTTTTGCGAGGGCATGAATAGCTGCATCGTATAAGCCGGGCGCATGTAAAGCTTTATCTAAACGTTGATGAAGTTCAGGATCCTTTTTATAAATGGCAAGGACATGCGGTGTTTTATATCCAAGGGCAAATTCTATCATTCTATATTGATACGATTGAAATCCGGAAGCTTGGCCGAGCTTATCCCGAAACTGGATATATTCTGACGGAGTTAATGTCGATAAGACATCCCAAGCCCTTATGATTTGCGATTGAATTTTAGACACACGGGCAAGCATTTTAAAAGCTGTTGAAAGATCACCCTTTTGAATGGATTCAATGGATGCATTGACCTCGTGAAGAATTAATTTCATCCATAGCTCACTGACTTGATGAATAATAATAAAGAGCATCTCATCATGGTGTCCGGATAGTAGCTTTTGGCTTGATAAAAGGCTGTCTAAATGAAGGTATTCACCGTAGGTCATGCGGTTAATAAAGTCAGTATGAATACCTTTTTCGGTTACTATTTTATCATTATCTTTGAAGCTATTTTTCGTCATAGTCAGTCTCCTTTTTGAATCGGTTTGATCACAGCGCGGACCGGACTTCCGTCAGCGGCTTCCAAAGGCAGGGGCTGTGCGATAAGTTCATAGTCGCCTGGCTCCACATGATCAAGCACGACATTTTCTAAGATGTGAACTCCATGATTGAATAGTGAGTAATGGGCGGCCATATCTTTGCTGTCAAGAGGGTCTACCGACGGCACATCAACACCGATCAACTGGATGCCTTTTTCTTTAAGAAACGGCCCTATGCCTTCTCGTAAATAAGTAATCTTATTTGGAAAAACATAAGGATTAGACGGTGCTGTCCGTAAAAGCAGACGGCTTGTGCCTGCTAAGTCATAGTTTGCCAGCTCTTTAGCTCCGATACTTTTATGTTGGGACACATCAATGATTCGTGCAGGACCGATATAAATGTTAATATCCAGGTCAATGACTTTCCGCCCTTCATTGTCAAAATGAAACGGCGCATCGATATGGGTTCCTGTGTGCAGGCTCATCGTTATTTTTCCGATATTGACTGATCCGGTTTGTTCTTTTGTCCAGGCCGCTTCATAGGAGAAAGGTGTGTCATCAGGCCATGTCGCAATATTATTGTTTAATGGCTGTGAAATGTCGATCCACTTCATGCTGTGATTACCTCCAATTAAGCGACAACATCTCTTGTATTTTCGAACTTTTTATATTGTTCTTCTACCATAATCTTCTTGAGTATTTGAACGGTATTCCAGACCTCTTCAAAAGTATTATAGAGAGCAATAGGTGCAAGACGAATGCCGTTTGGCGCACGAAAGTCCGGGATAACATTATTTTCCTTTAATGCTTTACAAATGCGGGCTGCTTCTTGATGTTCTAAATAAATATGCCCTGTCCGCCGGTCATCTTCAAGCGGGTTTCCAATTGTAAAGTCCATGTCTTTTAATTCATGTGCGATAAGATCCATCATGTATTGTGTCATACTTAGAGACTTCTGACGGAGCCGGTCAAGACCTGCTTCTTTAAAAATTTCTAAGGAGCCAATTAAAGGCGCAAGACTAAGCAGATGCGGGGTTCCCATTTGGTAGGCGCCTGCATCATCGGCAGGGGTCAGTGTATGCTCCATATCAAATTGCTTATCTTTATTGGAGCTAAACCAGCCTGTAAGCCCGGGTGTGCGATGGAAATGTTTTTTGTTAACATAAAGTCCGGCAACGCTTCCCGGCCCGCCGTTTAAATATTTGTAATTACACCAAAAAGCAAAATCAACATCCCATTCAGTGAACTGATGAGGGATCGAGCCGATCGAGTGACACAGGTCAAATCCGATCAATATACCGCGCTTGTGGGCTTCCTCAGTCAGACGCTTCATATCAAGGATTTGCCCGCTTCGGTATAAAACGCTTGGCAGAACAATAAGGGCTATATTTTCTGTCATCGCAGAAATGATATCTTCTTCGTTTAGAGTTCGCCCATCACGGCTCTTAACTTGGACGAGATGCTCATCAGGGTCATAGCCTTTAAGCTTCACTTGGCTTTGAAGTGCATAAATATCGGTAGGGAATGTTAATTCATCAGCAAGAATTTTTGTTCTGGTTCCTTCAGGCTCGTAAAAAGTTGACACGAGTTGATGCAAATTAACAGTGGTGGAACCGCTTACAACAACCTCATTAGCTTCGGCGCCAATCAGCGGAGCAATTAAATCCCCTAAACGTTCAGATAAATAGAACCATGGATGCTCTCCTTTGGTCCAGCCGTCAATACCAAACTGTTTCCACGAATCAAGAATTTGCAAAAGAGAAGCCTCGGCGCGTTTGGAAAGTAAGCCTAATGAATTGCCATCTAAATATATCGTACCTTCTTTTACATAAAATTCATCACGGAATGAAGCTAACTCGTCCTCTTTATCTAATTGCAGTGCATATTGATAAGATGGATCAAATGTGTAAATCCCCATAAAATCAACCCTTTCTTTTTTTGTTGGGGTCTGACCCTGTGAACTGTGGATAATGTTAATAATGTGGATAACTGTGTCAGACCATGAAGAAGGATAAGGTAAAGTGCAAAAAGCCCCCTAGTACAAAATATTTGCTGAATTCAATATACTATGAAAGTGACATGATGTCAATGACTCCATATCATTGACGCTGTATCATTTTTTGCCTAGAATAATCAAAAAAGTCACTTTTTAAAAAGGATGAGTAAAATGAATAAAGAAATTGAGCAACCCTCAACAAGAAAATTAAAATCCATTCAAACAAAAAATAGACTGCTGGATGCCGGTCGTGATATATTTATCAAATACGGCTTTCAAAAAGCTACAATCTCACAAATTATTAAACAAGCGGAAACAGGATATGGTACAGCGTATGTCCATTTTAAGAATAAAGATGATATTTTAATCGTGCTGATGGAAGATGTCATGGATCGATTTTATGTGATTGCCGAACTGCCGTTTAAGCCAAAGACAAAGCAAGAAGCGTGCAATCTGATTCAAAAGCAAGTACGTTTATTCCTGGAAATGGCTAATAATGAACAGCCGATGATGCAGGTGATTGAAGAAGCTATCAGGATTTCCGGGGACGTTTATAACAAATGGCGATCCATTCGGGAGCGATTTATACAGCGAATCGCCAAAGACATCGCCTATTCTCAAAAAAATGGACTGGCCCGGCTCGACGTGGACAATGACCTTGTCGCCCGGGGATGGTTTTATGCAAATGAAATGTACTTATGGGATATTGTCAGAAATGAAAACTCCTCCACTACAGAGGACATTGTTCATAACCTGACCGAGATATACACAAGCGGGCTATATTTTGGGGTCTGACCCTGTGAACTGTGGATAATGTGGATATTGTTAATAACTTAATAAGCCCGGATAAGGAGGAGATAAGATTGAAGCAGCAAAGAGAGCAATGGTCATCAAAATTAGGCTTCCTTATGGCGGCGGCCGGATCCGCGATTGGGTTAGGCGCGATCTGGAAATTTCCTTATGTTGTAGGAACAAGCGGCGGCGGGGCATTTTTTCTCATCTTTTTGTTGTTTACACTTTTTATTGGATTACCGATGCTTTTAGCGGAATTTATCATTGGCAGAGGGTCGCAAAAGGATGCAATAACAGCTTATCGTACGTTTGCACCAGGCACCCGCTGGGACTTGATCGGAATAATGGGGATTATATCCAGTTGTATCCTCCTTGCCTTTTACAGTGTAGTCGGCGGCTGGATTATCATATATCTTGTAGAAGCGATAAGCGGCCGTTTATCTGGTTTGGACAAGGGTGAATATAGCCATCTGTTTAACAGCTTGATAGCCAATCCAACCGTTGCCGTCGCAGCCCAGTTTGTATTTATGCTTATTACAATTCTTATTGTTGCAAAAGGTGTACAAAAGGGGATTGAACGGGCAAGCCAAATTATGATGCCTGCTTTATTTATCGCATTTATTATTCTGATCATTCGTTCCTTGACTTTAAGCGATGTCGGGGAAGGCATTAAATTTTTCCTGTATCCTAACTTTTCCAGCCTTTCTTCTAAGGCCATTTTATATGCACTGGGCCAATCATTCTTTGCGTTAAGTGTCGGTTTCTCTGTTATGGTCACGTACAGTTCATATTTATCGAAAAAGGAAAATTTGCCGAAGTCAGCGACAATCATTGTTATCATGAATATATTTATTTCACTTTTAGCTGGTCTGGCCATTTTTCCGGCTGTTTTTTCGTTTGGATTTAAACCGGCAGCCGGCCCGGGTCTATTATTTGTTGTCCTCCCCGCGGTATTTGACAAAATGCCGTTTGGTATGGTCTTCCTCGTCATCTTCCTTTTGCTGTTCTTGTTTGCTACCTTTACTTCCGCATTTTCATTATTGGAAATTATTGTTGCTGCTATTACCAAAGGAGACAATACAAAAAGGAAAAAGGTGACTTGGATCACGGGAATGATTATTTTCATCATCGGTATTCCTTCTGCATTATCATATGGTGTATTAAGCGATTTTAAGATATTTGGTAAAACACCATTTGATCTGTCCGATTATCTTTGTTCTAACATTTTACTGCCGCTCGGCGCTTTGTCCATTGCAATTTTTACCCCTCTAAAAATTCCGAGGAAGAAATTGTGGGAGGAGTTTAAAGCAGGCATGACGGGCGGGAGGCGCTTGTTTGCACTTTGGTTTTTACTGATCAGATACATTGTACCGATAGCCATTATCATCGTCTTTTTAGATGTCATAGGTGTATTTAAATGGTTTGGACTTAATTTTTAAGAAAATATAATAGTAAAAGGTGAGCATATATTAAGACTTATAATATGTTCACCTTTTTTTAATCTATCAAACCCTATTGTTTCCCGACTAATTAAAATAGTATAATTAAATTAAACTAGTCTGAAAATATACAATGGAGGCATGTAAAAATGACATATACATTAATTAAAAACGGAACGTTAATCGATGGCAACGGCGGACAACCATTAGCAAACGCAGCAGTATTAATCAAAGATAATCGAATAGAGGCTGTTGGAAAGCTGAGCGAAATCAAACAGCCGGATGAGGAAGTTGAGGTTATTGATGCACAAAATGGCTATATTCTTCCTGGGTTTATAGATACTCATGTTCATATGATGATGGATCAATCCAATCTGCAAAAAAGTCTTTCAACCCCTTTTTCGATGAATTTCTACAAAGCTCTCGGACATATGAAGCGTACTATTAATGCAGGTGTCACTTCAGTACGTGACGCTGGATTTACGGATGTCGGCGTTAAAGAAGCTATTGATCAAGGCTTGATTCTTGGCCCGCGTATGCAAGTCAGTATTATCCCGCTTACAATCACAGGAGGGCATGGGGACTCTTGGACGCGTTCCGGGATTGATTTAACGAGGTTGAGTTATCCTGGTATGCCGGATGGTATTTGCGACGGACCGGAACAAGTTCGCCAAAAGGTTAGAGAAGTATTGCGTGCGGGAGCAGACATCATTAAAGTTCATGCAACAGGCGGTGTCATGAGTCCAACTGACCATCCGGAATTCACGCAGTTTTCCCAAGAAGAGCTGGAGATCATGGTTCAAGAGGCTGCATTCCGCCGCGGCATTAAAGTTATGGCGCATGCTCAAGGGGCAGAAGGTATTAAAAATGCAGTTCGTGCCGGCATCCACTCTATTGAACATGGTATCTTCTTAGATGATGAAGCGATCGAATTAATGCTTGCGAAAGGCACTTATCTCGTTCCGACGCTGCTTGCACCTGTAGCAGTGCTTGAAGCAGGTGAAACCAGCGACGATATGCCTGAACACGCGCTTCAAAAATCCCGTGAAGTCATTGACTTTCACCGTGAAAGTATTGCCAAAGCATATAAGTCCGGAGTCAAAATTGCCATGGGTACGGATGCCGGCGTCATGCCGCATGGAACAAACTTGCGAGAATTAAATCTCATGTGTCAAATAGGCATGTCGCCAATGGAAGCTATCGTTGCGACAACAAAAGTTGCCGCTGAATGCCTTGGCTGGGATGACAAATTAGGTACTGTTGAAACAGGAAAACTGGCAGACATTATCATTACGAAAACTAATCCGATAGAAAATATCAGCTCACTTGAGGATACGAATAATATAGTAACAGTTATTAAGGACGGCAATATTGAAAAAGATCTGTTAAAAGAAACAAGCGGTCAATCAGCTTATTTGGTTTAAACAGTTTACTTAACTTAAATCGATTGGTTATTAGTTTAACAGGGATTTCTACAAAAAAGCAGAGACACTCTCTGCTTTTTTTCGTGAATATTTACATTCTTAAAAGATAACTCCTGCATTTTCCATTTTAGACTTTTAAAAATGTCATTTACGAATTAACCTTATGCATATGGATAGCCCCTGCAACATCACTATATTGGTGTAGCAACAACCAAAGAATGTCCCGTTAATAATCTGGCGGTGCTGGAAGTACCAGCCTTAACATGGGCTGTATTCGAAGCGAAGGGGTCATTTCATGATACACTCCAAGATATATGGGGACGTATTTATCATTTAACCGAGAAGATCCCTTCCTCAAGCTTTGCTAGGTGGGGGATGAATCGGATGTTTTGGGGCTTTTGACATTCCTTTCTTGCCTTTGTTTGCTGTATCATCTATAATAATCCTAAGGGTTAGAACATATGTTCCCATTGGGAGGCAAAAATGAAAAAGACTTATTTTTCGAAAAGAATCTATAAAAACGAGCTGTCTTGCTACCTTATTCATGAATTAAATGGTGTCCTGCAAACATTCAACCATGCCAAGCGTTTTGCGTTCCATACTTTGGTCCGGGAAAAACGTTGGGACCGTCAATTAAATAAAGAAAGTCTACATCAAGTGTTAAAGAAAAAATTTGGCCTGAATGATTACTATGCCAATAGTGCCCGTCAAGAGGCTGCGGCTCTCTTCACGGCTTTAGCAGAGTTACAAAAATTATATACCAAACAAACGGATGAAAAAATAAAAGATATAAAGAAAAAATTAAAAAAAGAACGAACAAAACTAACAAAGTTTTTTAGAGTCAAGGACAGTTTAATCAAAGGAAAACTTCATCTGCCTAAAAACAGCCCTTTTTTGAAGATAAACAATATAATTGCCCTTCCTTTAAAGAATGAAACCCAGATTTGGTTAAATGATTATTTGTTTGAACACCAGTATCTTGATGTTCAAATTAAACATACAAAGTCGCGGATCGGACGTTTAGTCTTTCGTCTCTACCGTCTGGAAGAAAGGAAACAAAAATATAAAACTCATATACCCAGTTGCGTATTTGGCGGTAAAAAGTTGTTTAAGTCACAATTTACTATAGAAGAATATCAACGAAACCATGAAAAATGGCAAGAAATCTTTCATCAAGCACGGACGAAACAAATGATGATTTCTGGCCGGAAGGATGCCAAATCTGGAAATTTTGTTTTCCAGTACAATATAGAGAATCAGGCATTGCACTTCACCTCAATTAGAGGTAAAGCTTTTACTATCCCGTTCGTTTTGTTCCCGTATGGACAAGAGATTATCAACAACGTGATTTTAACCCAACAAACCTGTAAAAACAAAAAAAAATTGATGGCAAACCAATCTCTTGGTCAATTGAAGATCACAGAGACTACTATATTATTAAATGTTTGGTTGAGGTTATACCCAACCCATATGTTAATTTCAGTACTTCTGATGGCGTTATCGGCGTGGATTGTAATGTTGACCACTTTGCTTGGGCTGACCTCACAAATGACGGCAACTACCTTGAAAGCGGAAAATTAAAGTTTTCTATCAAAGGTAAAACAAGCGGTCAAATAACAAAAATCATAGAAGCCAAAGCCATCGATTTAGTCGATATAGCCGTTCAAAAAAACAAACCCATTATTCTCGAAACTTTGGATACGACGCTATCGAAAACGGGTAATAGATATGCCAATAAGAAAGCGAACCGTTTAAAGAGTCTATTTGCCTATAAAAAGATGATCATTGCGGTCACGAGCCGTGCAGAAAAAATGGGCATCGATGTGATTCAAGTTAATCCGAAATATACGTCCGTCGTCGGGAAACTGAAATATATGCGCAAATTTGGTATATCTATTCATCAAGCCGCCGCATTCACTATAGGAAGGCGAGGTCTCGGATACAAAGATAAACCACCAAGGATCTTTCATCAATATATCGATCGTCATAATATTCATCATTGGCGTCATTGGCACACGTTAAACAAAAAGCTAAACGTTCGAACTCATCTTTTTTACACACTTTTCAATGTCAATACCCCTCATCAAAGTATTAACCTGCATGATCACAATCTCACAGAAAATGAACGCAAAAAATTATTTAAGGCATTAGCTTGATATCAAAGCACCATTGTACCAGTCTTTTACTCTAGTCGCCGGAGCAGATGGCTATTCTAGGAGCTGGGTGCATTATAATGAGTGCTGTATGAAACCTCTATACTTATTTGAAGATGGTGAACCTTCTTGTGCTTGCTTAAAAAGAAGACACAAACTGGTCATTCGAAGAAATACGTCGGATAATAGGTATGGTTGTACCCTCTTGTTGAACGGAGGGGGTTCCAAGTTTCTCTAACTGGAATCTCCCACCTCAAGCTAGGCTAGGTGGAAGTAGTTCAATCCGAATGGTTTCCATCCTCAAATTATGAACAAATAGAAGGTCCTGAAATTCTGTGGAATGAGAATAAAGATATAACATCACCGACTTTTAAGAGCGAAATATGGATACCGATTGTAAAAAGCAATAATAATCAATGGACTTAGATGTAATAAATAAGTTTTGTATCGGCCGTTACGCTGACTTTGACACTATCAAATTGAATATCGAAGCGTTAATTATTTAATGAAGAAACCGATTTCCCTTAACTTTTGGGGAATCGGTTCTGTCCAATTGGTGAGCGGTACCTCAAAGGATTATTTATTCCCATTCACATGATTCGTTTCAATGTTTATCTGATTTTTAAAATCCTCTTTCATCTGTTTTAATGTCGCGTTATAATCGACCAATTCCTCTTTAGTCAGCTCTTTTCCGCCATATCGTGTTTTATCATAGAAGTCTTTCACGCTGCCTGATGATCTTAAAAGACCGGTCCGACTTAACCATTCATCAAGTGATTCATGCGAATAGCGCCCTAACCCAATCTTGCGAGCAAAGTTTTGCATCTTATACATACCTAATCTGACTGGATCTTTGGGAGGGTGGTGGCGTCTTTTTCTATTTATAGACCGTTTCTTTACATCTATATTAATGGTGTCACCAATCAAATGACTGTGTGCATTCATCTGTCCATTATCCAAAAGCAGTTTTCGTTTCCTAAGAAAAAGCATAATGATTATAGCCAAAGCGATGAGTACACCAATAATCATCCAAGAAAGGTAACTTGGCGGATGGTAGGCTATCACATACCGTTTGATCAACATCGGATTGTCACTAACGTGTAATACTTGCTTGAGCCTTTCTTCCTTTTCCTTAGAAACAAACGGTGTCACCAACCAATTAAACAAGACAGATGTCCCTTCAATAATCAGAAAAGCTATCCCTTTGACGAGGAACTGAATGACGGCAATCAGCACAGTTTTTAAAACGAGCACGAGACCCGCAGCTGCCAACGCTACAAAGAAGAAACCTAGCATAAACAAAGGCAGTCCTTTAGACATACCGCTCATTTGGTTTTGGCATGCAATTATCAAAGTCGTTGTTAAAAATTGAAAGGCTAAAAGAATGATAAAGACGAATCTGTGATGAAAAGCGCCTTGAACGAGAAAGTGAATAAATAAATAATAGAAAATGGCTAAGACCGTATAGCCAAAGAACAGTTGCCAAATAGATGCTGATGTTTTCTCTGCAAATAATCGAATCGATCGAAAGTAAAAAAGAACGCCGATAATTAAAGTAAGCAAAAGGTGAAAATCAAAAATCACGTATCCCACGATCATAGGTACTAAGGCTATTCCAAAATAGACAGCCATTGAAACGCTTGGAAATTTCTTTCGTACCAAAGTAAATAATATGGCATAAATAACCGCAAGTATTAGTAATGGTAAAAACAGCTGCCAATGTCCGCTATAAAATGGCACAAACAACGTATAAATAAAAATCCACTCAAAAATAACAGCCGCCCACAAAAAGACAGATTGATTATTTCGCAACTGCCTCTCCCCTTCCATAAAGCGGGGCTAGCACCGGAGAACCCTCAATACTATTAACCTTATAAATGACATGACCCCTTTTCGACCATTTTCTATAAAAGAGGTGATTTTTATCATGATCATTTCCCATATAAAACATCATAATGACCCTTTTATCGATCATAGCTTTATCGATTTCATTCATCGCTAAATTGACCTTCGTCCGGATTTGACCCAGATTGATAAAAGCAAGCAAATCCCAGGCTTTGATAAGCTGTTGAATACCGGAGTCTACAGGGATTGACACCGTCTCACCGGACCCTTTTATTTTGATATTCACGAACACATTATAAGTCATTCCCCGATTCTCAGCGAATTGGATCATAAAAGCAGCTATTGACAGCTGTCGTTCTAAGTCCTCTTTAGCCATATAATTGTAGTTCGGTTCAATGAGCAGAATGATTGTCCATGTCATGCCAATCACTTTTTCAAACAGCTTCGTTTGTAATTGTCCTGTCCTGGCACTGGCTTTCCAATGGATATACCGAAACGGGTCGTTGAAAGAATAATTTCTCGTTCCCATTAGTGCTGTATGATCATTATAAATGGAGCCAGCCATAGGCAGCTTTCCTTCGACTGCCAGCATCATGTTGGTTAATCCCCTAATAGCAAGCGGTCTTGGGTGGACAATGACCTCTTTTTTCACCAATTGGTTGAAAAATAGGTTGGCAGATATAAGATTAAAAGGATCTTTTATGGTGACTTCCAAGGTCCTTATCTTAGCAATCCCTCGTTTTTTCGCTATCATAGGCATGGTCATAGTGATCTTTTCCAATGGACCCAAAGAAAAATCCGCTGTGAATTTTGTGCCATTCTCCGCATCTTCTTCTCCTATTTCGACTGCACCGTCCAAGGCAATCCGGCATTTAGCATAAAACAGAGGCAGTCTTGCCCCATTGACAAAAGTGAAATGAAGCTGACCATGATCACCTTGCATGAGTCTAATCTTCTGTCTATCATTTACAAAAAGCAGTTTGTTAATGATATATTTAAGGTACATCCTCGGAACGACACCCAAAATAACCAGACAACTCCCCGCAAAAAAAAGGCTCGTATATTGGAGCAGAATAGCACAAATCATTGCTCCGAAACCAACAAAGTACATGAAAGTTATCATCTTGGGATATTGTATGTATCGATGCCAAGTCATTTTTTTAAAGCTCTATCTTCCAGCGGTACTTCGATTCTAGTTAATATGTTCTCAATGATTTGACGTTTTGTTGTTCTCATCTCACCTTCCATCGTTAATACTAACCGGTGTGTCAGGACATAAGGTACCATTTTTTTAATATCTTCAGGTGTGACAAATTCCCTTCCCCGGGCAAAGGCTCTTCCTTGGGCTGCTTTCATCAGTGCCAGTGTTCCTCTTGGACTGACACCCGTTTCCACAAATTCTTCTTCTCTTGTCGCTTGAACAATAGCAAGCAAATAGTCTTCAACCACATCTTCAATATGAATATGCCTTACCTGTTCCTGCAAGGTTATGATATCTTGTAGTTCGAACACCGGTTTTACGAGAGTTAACGGTTCTTCGGTTCGATGAATTCTCATCATCTGTTTTTCTTGATCCGAGGTTGGATAACCCGATTGTATTTGAATAAAAAAACGATCCATTTGCGCTTCAGGCAATGGAAAAGTCCCTTGTGATTCGATTGGATTTTGCGTCGCGATAACCATAAATGGCTTGGGCAGCGGAATCGTTTCCCCCTCAATCGTCATTTGCTTTTCCTCCATGACTTCAAGCAAACTTGACTGTGTTCTAGGTGTTGCCCGGTTAACCTCATCCGTTAATAAAATATTTGTCAAAACCGGACCCGGCTTGATTTCAAATTCTTGTGTTTTCGGATTAAAAAATTGAATGCCGATAATATCCGTCGGAAGAATATCCGGCGTTAACTGAATCCTTTTGAATACGCCGTTAATTGATTGTGCCAGTGTCTTGGCGAGCATTGTTTTTCCCGTACCCGGTACATCCTCCAATAAGACATGCCCGTTGCAAATAAGGGCAATCATTAACATTTCAACTGTTTCTTCTTTACCCACCAAAACTTGACGAACATTATTTTGCAATCGTTCCAGACTTTCTATCATCTCTTTGACCCCCATATCAAAAGAACATCCATAATTTATTGGTTTCGTCACAGAAAAAAGAAAATCCTTTGTAAAATTCGTTTTTTAATACACAATCTTCCAGATATAGGATTAGGACTTCCAACAGATGTAACAAATAAGTTTTGTATCGGCGATTACGCTGACTTTGACATCAACAAGTTGAATATCGAAGCGTTAATTATTTAATGAAGAAACCGATTTCCCTTAACTTTTGGGGAATCGGTTCTGCCTTTCTTCAATCCTGAATCATTTCTTTGTTAAGAATTCGTTTTTCTTGTATACTTTTCACGAGGTGACAGTAATGAAGTGGATTCGTTTGCTTTGGGTTGCTTTGCTTACTGTTGTAATAATAAGCGGATGTAACCCAACTGTTGTAAAACATAGTGAAAATAGTAAGACTCAGCATGTAAGTAACAATATTCTTGATGAGATGGAAGGAAAGAATGGACATACTTTGGAAAGGCATGCAGGCAAGTCAGACAATGAACTGGAAGATCGGCTTCACAGGGATCGCCATATTACAGCTGCCAGTACATACTATAACAAAGAAACAGCGACCAAAGCTGTTCAAGATACCCTGAGAGTTCATGATAGAGAAATCAATCATTGGCTTTACAAATCGCACCGTAATCGTCTTGTGTTAAAAACCCATCATTCTTTTGCGGCAGGGAAATCGGTACTCCGGTCAGACATGCGTGTCCATGACCATTTGCATGATACATTAACAGTCTTGCAAAAGGATCCTTCCAGTAAGCTAAAGTACAAAATTATAACTTCTTATCCAATTGTAAAGGGAGGGAGTTAGATGTATCCTGAATTTCAATATTTTTTGGAAGCGTATTGTACACAAAGTATAGAGACGGAAGAAGTATGGGACGTCATCGGCCAATTTAAGAAAAATGAAAATCCGGAAGTTCAAAGGTCACTGCTTGCTGAATGTCAAGAAATCTTGAATCATGGTGACTTGGCGGCAGCGAGAGAGATGATTCAAGAACACGGATATAGGCAATTTTCTGATGAGAAAACGACAAACTGGTTAAAACATATTGTAAAGAAACTGCAAAAGGAAAGGGCGTGAATTAATTCACGCCCTTTCTTTTTTTAAATTGTAAAATTTGAGATTAGATCTTTGAAAGGGGTTATTTTAAATCATGAAAAATTCAGTTTGATTTAAATATTATAAGGGAAGCAGTATATAGTAGGAGGCTATAATACAAGGAGGAAATTCATATGAAAGAGGAACATAAAGTCAATGAAAATAGCAAAATGGCCCAACTGGAGCAATTTAGAGCTGATGATAAAAGAAAAAAATTGACTACTAATCAAGGTGTGAAAATTGCAGAGGATGAGTTTTCATTAAAAGCTGGTGAACGGGGCCCAACTTTAATGGAAGACTTTCATTTTCGTGAAAAAATGACTCATTTTGATCATGAAAGAATTCCGGAGCGTATCGTCCATGCCCGCGGCTTTGCGGCTCATGGAGAATTTAAGTTATATGAATCAATGAAAAAATATACGAAGGCAAAATTTTTGCAAGATCCTTCTGTTAAAACGCCTGTCTTTGTACGCTTTTCAACTGTTGCCGGGTCTAAGGGATCGGCTGAGACAGTCAGGGATGCCCGCGGTTTTGCTACGAAATTTTATACCGAGGAAGGAAACTATGATTTAGTTGGTAATAATATGCCGGTCTTTTTCATTCAAGATGCCATGAAGTTCCCTGACTTTGTACATGCTGTCAAACCGGAGCCTCATAACGAGATGCCGCAAGCAGCAAGTGCCCATGATACCTTCTGGGATTTTGTAGCCAATAATCAAGAGTCGGCTCATATGGTGATGTGGGCAATGTCGGATCGGGCCATTCCGCGCAGTTTCCGGATGATGGAGGGATTTGGTGTTCATACTTTCCGTTTTGTTAACGAAGAAGGGAAAGCATACTTTGTGAAATTTCACTGGAAACCTGTGCTTGGGGTGCATTCACTGGTATGGGATGAAGCACAAAAGATATCAGGAAAGAATCCGGATTTTCACCGCCAGGATTTATGGGAATCTATTGAAAGCGGCGATTACCCGGAGTATGAACTGGGTGTCCAAATCATAGATGAGGAAGATGAATTTAAATTTGATTTTGATATTCTTGATCCGACAAAATTATGGCCTGAAGAAGATGTACCGGTAAAAATTATTGGGAAGATGACATTAAACCGTAATGTTGACAATGTGTTTGCGGAAACGGAGCAGGTTGCTTTTCACCCAGGCCACGTCGTTCCGGGTATTGACTTTACAAACGATCCATTGCTGCAAGGCCGTCTCTTTTCTTATACTGATACACAGTTAATACGTCTCGGCGGTCCAAATTTCCATGAACTGCCGATTAACAGACCAGTCTGTCCTTTTCATAACAATCAACGTGATGGATACGGCCGTCAAACTATTAATATAGGACAAACAAGTTATCAAAATAATTCACTTGCCCAAAACTCCCCATCTCCGGCAAGTGTTGAAGAAGGCGGATATGAACATTACCAGGAAAAAGTAGAAGGCCGTAAAGTCCGGAGGCGAAGTAAAAGTTTTAAAGATCATTTCTCCCAAGCGACAATGTTTTGGAATAGTATGAGCAAACCTGAAAAGCAGCATATTATTGATGCCTTTAGTTTTGAGCTTGGAAAAGTTAACAATCAATCCGTTCGCCAGCAAGTTGTTGATATGTTTGCAAACGTTAGTTTAGAACTAGCAACCGCATTTGCTGAGGCTATTGGTGCCAATCCTCCTAAAGAGGGAGGTTCAAAAATAATGAAATCATCACCGGCGCTTAGCCAAGATCATACAGTCAAAAGGCCGGAAACACTTAAAGTCGGTGTTATTATAGGAAATGGATTTAACACCGCTGATGTAACAGACATCCTAAAATCTTTACAAGCAAAGGGAGTTTATACTGAAATAATTAGTGAACAGCTTGGTAAAATAAAAGGATCTGATGACGGGGAATTTGATGTCAATCATACATTCTTAACGGGAGAATCTGTCTTATTCGACGCCCTTTATGTTGTCGGAGGGAGCGGCGTAAGTAAAAAATTCCGTCAATATGCATCTTGCTTCATTCATGAAGCATATCATCACTTTAAGCCAATCGGTGCTACACACGAAGGAGAAAAGTGGCTGAAAGCTGAGGGAATAAAGAACAGTCCGGGTGTAGTCATTGAAAAGGATATAAAGGGATTTAAAGAGAGTTTTCTTGATGCAATTTCTGCTCACCGTCATTGGGACAGACAAGAGATTTAAATAAAGTGAAACTTCCACCAGTGGGGTTTTTGTTCATCCCCACTGATGGTTAGTAAAGCTGCTATCAAGTTTTGAAGCGGGAGTCTTACGGACGCTTGCACCGTGATAAAATAATAAGCTGACGCCAAAAGGCATTCTTATGCATCTTTTGGCGTCAGCCTCTTATATTAGTTTGGAGTTTTTAAAGTTTGGAAGATACAGATTGTATATTGTCTTATTAGCCAGATCTATAACATTAATAAAGGACAAAAGGAACTGCCCGGGATCTTAAACTTATTTATCTATTGGCACACCTATCATGCTGCCCCACTCTGTCCATGATCCGTCATAGTTTCTGACATGATTGAATTTAAGAAGTTCATGTAATACGAACCATGTGTGGGAGGATCTTTCTCCAATACGGCAATAAGTAATGATAGGTTTGTCGGAAGTGATTCCTTTTTTGGCATATAACCTTTTAAGTTCCTCACGTGATTTGAAGGTGCCATCCTCGTTAGCAGCTTCGTTCCATGGAATGTTCACGGCTCCCGGTATATGCCCGCTGCGTTGCGCTGTTTCATTCATACCGCTTGGGGCTATAATTTCACCGGTGTATTCTTTCGGGCTGCGGACATCAACGAGTAGTTGAGAGTTTTTAACGGCTGTCAAGACATCAGGCTGCAAAGCTCTTAGAGAAAGATCAGCACTTTTGGCTTGATATTCAGCAGGGGTTATTTCGGGTACATCGAGTGTATAAGGGCGGTTTTCCATTTCCCATTTTACCCGTCCGCCGTCCATAAGTGCCAAATTTTCATGACCGTAAAGCTTTAGCTGCCAATAGGCATAAGCGGCAAACCAATTGTTGTTATCTCCGTACAGCACAATAGTCGTATCTGGTGAGATGCTGGAACGGCCTAACAACTGTTCCATCTGTCCGCGATCAAGAATGTCTCTTCGTATTTGATCGTTTAGCTGAGTTGTCCAATTCCAAGCAATTGCCCCTTCAATATGCCCGGAATCATATGCATTTGTGTCAACATCTACTTCCACCACTTGCACATCAGCATCATTTTTGTGCTCTTCAACCCATTCAGTTGAGACAATAGGGCTCTGTAAAACTTCAACCATCTTTTAAAAGCCTCCTTATAAATAAACTCTATAGTGTCTTTTCCACAATGCAACTTTTACTAAACATATTTCATCTCCCACATACCCTTTACCCGCTAAAGCAATAAAAGGATAGAGTCTGAGACAAGCTATTAACTCCGTGCAGTAAAAATAATTGAAGTTTTATTAAAAAGCTGCAAGGGAAAATATTCTATGAATAGTTAATATCAACAGTTAAATAGATAAGGAGGGTGAAAATGTTGAGGGACGGGATTTTACCGTATTCAATAAAAAAATACACGAATATGTCTAAAAGGGAGCGGTGGCATGAGATTTATACAAATCTTTGGTTTACACCCATTCTTTATGCCTTTCTTTCATTTATATTAATTGCGGTAACAATGATGTTGGACTTCTCATTTGGAGCGGGACAGGCAGTCTCTCCATTCTTATCGGTCAGTTCTCAACTGACCAATACGATTGTCAGTACGTTGACAACAGCCATATTGTCAGTTTCGACGTTTACTTTTAACTCAATTCTTGTTGTATTTACGACCTTTTCGGGGCAATTTTCTCCCCGAGTGTTAAAAAATTTCATCGCAAATAAAGCGACACAAAGGGTATTGGGAATATTTACTGGGAGTTTTCTTTATGTTGTCATTTGTTTCTTTTTTATTGACACTCAAAGTACATCAAAGTTTTTCACCATTCCATTGACGGCTATCTGTTTGGCGGTTTTATCGGCGGGTACTTTTATCTTTTTCATTAACCATTCAGTGAAATGGCTGCAGGTTAACCATATGACTGAAAATATGAAGGCAGAATCGGTCAACATTATTCAAAACTCATTACAGCAGGAGCTTGATCCTTATCGTGTTGAAGAAACTGATGCTATCAGTGCCGAATTTCCGGAATGCCCCGGTCATCAAGTCGTCGCGCCACGATCAGGTTACATACAAGTTGTAGATTTTATCAACCTTATTGAGGAAGCTAAGAAAGATAACCTTCTCATTAAAATGGAGGTTAAAGTGGGAGACTATAATTATGCTTCCACCCCGATGTTAAAATATTGGAAGAAAGATGCTTCAACTGTCGATGAATACAAATATCAAAAGTTAATCAGTGTAGGTAAACATCAGACCGAAATTCAAGACATTGAATTTAGCATTAATAAGTTAGTAGAAGTTGCGATCCGTTCATTAGGTAATAATGATCCCAAGACAGCTATTAATACAATCTATCAAATTGGAGATCTGTTGGTACTTATATCACAGATTGGGTATTTTGCACCTTACTTAAAGGATAAATGCGGTGAGCTTCGGATCATTTTAAAAGATTTAAGTTTTGAAGATTACTTGCACGTTGGCTTTGGCTGTATCCGTCACTATTCAAGAGATAATGTGCTTATTACAATTGAAATGCTTAAGGCATTGAAATTAATGGCACAGTCAATTCATCCTAATCATTATCAATCACTTTGGGATTTTGCTGCCGGAACTGCGGAAGGCCTTGAATCAGATTGGTTATTCAATTTTGATAATCGGTTGTTTTATAAAGCTCTATTTGATTTAGCGGAGATTACTAAAAATGAGCATGAATATAAAAAACTCAAACAAAAGGTATCTTGTGAAGTATGATTGATCAAAATTTCCCTCTTCTTCAAAGTGACCGAATTATTTGGCGGGATAATTTAGAAGGGGATAGCTTTATTTCCCTTTTTGTAAAGCCTTTTTTCACTCATAAAATGGCTCATCCGCGGATTTTCCAAAGAATACGCTTGTAATTCCAACTAGATAGATTAATAATTTTAAGCGAGTTAAAATTAAAATTTAAAGGGCTTCCTTAAAGGAGGCCCTTACTTCTTATGCTCTCCGAAAGCTGCTCTAGAATTAGACTCAATTATTAAACATCATAACCATATTCCTTCCAATTTTCAATGATATGATGACGTAAATCTTCTGGATAACTTCTAAATGATGCTTCAATAGGCTGCTCATCTTCAGTCCACTCATTTAAAGGCAGTAAGCAATTATATATGACCTTTGTTGTAAGTGCTTCTTTCTTTTCCTTTTCATCAAGGTATGCAACAAGCGGTAAAACTTTTTGGTTAGGTATATCTATTCTTTTATCTGGACGTTGACGGGTAGCTAAGGCCCACACAACTTGATTAATATCACTAGGATCAATATCATCATTTACAACAATAATTTTTGGGATATATGAACCGCCTCTGGAAGCGAAAACCGTCTCACCAATGGCACGAGCCAGCTTTTCACTCTCATATCCAGGTTGACGATGGTCTGCAGTGACAACAAGCCAGTGTACGGCAGACTCAATCGGAATAAAGCAGTCTTTTACAGGCAATCCTTGGTTTCGCAGCTCAGATTGGATGCTGGCAGCAATAGCGAAACCCCAATTGGTGTTATTTTCCTCTGGAGGCATGCCGGCGACAACGACTGGCATGATTGGATGATTTCGGTGTGTCATAGCCGTAGCGTGAAAGCGGGGCACATGTTTTCTTTGTCCAACCCAGGTATAACCGCCGTATTCACCCATAGGACCTTCAGGAATCATATCTCCCAGGGAGACAGTGCCTTCAATAACAATCTCACTTGTGGCGGGTACTTCCAAATCACTTGTTTCGCATTTGACAACTTCGATGGGCTCGCCATACCAGCCTCCGATCATTTCACCTTCGTTAACATGATCAGGAAGCGGATAGCCGGCGATCATGGCAATTCCAGGATCTACACCAAGACATAAGGCAAACGGCATCTCTTTCCCTATTGATTTCCATTCTCTATATATCTTCCCTATATGTTGAGATGGAACAAGAACGCCTGCCATTGTTCTGGGGCCGTCCAGCATAACACGTGTAATAGACCAGTTTACCCAAGAACCATCAGGTGTACGGACGATTAGAATCCCATAAGTATTAATATAACGCCCCCCATCACCAACATGAATAAATGGTACAGGTAATTTGGTTAGGTCAATCTCATCATTAAAGAGTTTGTTTTCCTTACACTCACCATCTGTAACTAAACGAGGGGAAATTGGCTTAACGTCAGGGAGATGAGACCATGCTTTGACCAGCTCCGCGGCAGTCGAATTAATCGGTAACCCAAGGGAAAGAGCCACTCGTATAAATGGATGTTCTTTGTTTGGACTCATTCCGACAGGGGCCCCTAATACCTCAAATCCAGGGATGCTGTCTTTCACGGATTTAAAGAGTGGTGCTTGTGCAGGCAGTTCATAGGCGCGCCGAATAATAGCACTCATCTCTAAATGCCAATCTACTTCCTGATTGACAATACAAATTTCTCCATGTTCTTTTAGGATTTCCACGTATTCACGAAAACTTTTAATAGGTTTCATATTCTAAGAACCTCCTTGTTAAAGCTATAACACCTCCTTTTTATGATACATTTAGATCGTGTTATATGTACAATATATAAAATAATAGGTAAATATATAATATATATATAACCTTTAAAGAGAGGTTGAGACCATGGATTTAAAAAAGCTTGTCTATTTTGTAACTATTGCTGAGGAAGGACAAATCACACGGGCTGCAAATCGGTTGCATATTGCCCAGCCTCCGCTAAGTATGCAATTGAAATCTTTAGAGGAAGAGCTCGGAGTCGTTTTAATTAAACGGGATAAAAGGGGATTCGAATTAACACCTGCTGGATTAACCTTTTATAAAAGAGCCAAAGAGGTTTTAAATGCGATTAATGGCATGGTAACAGAGGTAAAAGAGGAGCAGGATGGCATTAGAGGCAAACTGTCTATTGGTACAGTCATGTCTTGTGTACCCTACCTTCCGCCGCTGTTAAAAAGTTTTCAAAAAAAATATCCTGACGTTTCTTTTCAGCTTTGGGAGGAAGATTCCCGGAGAGTAGAAGATCTTCTGCAAAGTAAACAAATTGAACTTGGTATTGTAAGACTGCCTTTACAATCTCAAGACATTAAAAATATAAATAACCTTTCCATGTATCCTTTGCAATCAGACCCGCTTGTAGCAATTCAGCCGCCTGATTGGCATATTTTTAAGGATAAAGCTATTTCTATTAAAGAATTAGAAAATCATCCTCTTTTGGTACTGCATGGTCAAGGTGATTATAGTGTTTTTCATAAGTTTGTTGAGACATGTAACATCCATGGATTTAATCCGAAGATAATTTGTGAAAGTCCAGATGTGGCAACATTGATGAAATTAGCGGATTCAGGGATAGGAATTGCTATTGTTCCTAAGGTAGCCGTAGAATTAAGACTGCAAGAATCATTATCCTGTGCCGAAATTATGCCCCATATAAATTCAGATACTGCACTCATATGGATAGAAAATCAATATATGTCCAAAGCTGCACAAAACTTGAAGGAGATTATAATCAATTTATTTTAGAAAATCGGTTTTGGTTGGCATATAACAACGCATATACCAAATAAGGAACATATTGGCTGAATTGAATTTTAATATTATCCTAAACTATTATAAAAGGGTGAGTTTTTTGATAAAGTTTATACTGTGTACCCATTTAAATATTTTCAAGATGCAAGAAGGAGGTTAAGATTTTGGGAAAATCGTATCATACTATCTTCAGCGTACATAAATTTAAATTTGTTCTGCTTATGCTTTTAATAACACTCATCACACTCACAGGTTGCACGAAGGAGGGCAAATCCTCTGTTTCCCAGTCAAAAAAGCCGAACCAGACGACTTCGACTAATCAAAAGTTTGCTCAACTCGAGAACAAGTTTGATGCACATCTAGGCGTCTATGCCGTCGACACTGGTACGAACCGGACGGTCGCTTACCGGCCTGATAAACGTTTTGCTTACGCATCTACTTACAAGGCGCTGGCAGCAGGCGCAGTGCTGAAGCAAAACTCGATTGACAAACTCAACAAGGTCATCACCTACTCCAAGAATGACTTGGTCTCGTATTCACCCATTACAGAGAAACACGTAGATTCGGGTATGACCCTAAGGGAAATCTGCGAGGCTGCTGTCCGAAATAGCGATAATACTGCAGGGAACCTTTTATTGCGGCAACTGGGCGGCCCTGATGGATTCAAAAAAATACTGATGCAGATCGGCGATAAGGTGTCCAAGCCTAAACGTTTCGAGACAGACTTGAATGAAGCTGTCCCGGGAGATACCCGTGACACAAGTACACCTAGAGCACTTGCTGCCGACCTTAAAGCTTTCACAGTTGGCGACGTGCTCCCAACTGATAAGCGTAAGATTCTTGCAGATTGGCTGCGGGGGAACGCCACTGGAGACAAACTAATCCGTGCCGGCGCTCCTAAAGGCTGGGAGGTCGGCGATAAGTCCGGAGCCGGAAGCTACGGAACGCGAAATGACATTGCCGTCGTTTGGCCGCCGAATAGAGATCCCATCGTTATCGCAATCTTGTCCAGCCGCGATACGAAGAATGCCGCTTATAATGATGCACTTATCGCTCAAACCGCTAAGGTCGTATTCGACGCTCTAAAAACGAATGGCAAATAACCGAGCGTAACATCTCACCTTAATATCAAATAAAAGGGTACAAAACGGAAAACCGATTCTTTAAATAAAGGAATCGGTTTTTATAATAGTCTTATTAGGAGTAAAAAGCCTGCTGTACACATTAGGAATGACTCCTTTATACTTAAGATAGTCGTGTTGTACAGTTAACGATTGTGGATGGAAAAGTTGTTTTTGATCATACGGATCATTAATTGAAACATAATAAGAAAATATAAACGGAGGATTCCAAAACTGTGGAATCCTCCGTTGTATTTGAACGGGAATTAACTTGGATTGGTCAGCCTATCCAATAGATTCAAACATTTACCGACAGCGGTTTCTTCTGATATAATGTTTCCTATAATTAGTGAATCTCCTTTTGCGGGGTTTTTTGCCTATATCCCTGCATTAGGAGTTTTTTAAGTATAATAAAGTGAAGCTTCCATCAGTGGGGGTTTTGTTCATCCCCCACTGATGGTTAGCTGAACTTATCGGGATGTTAGCGAAGTTGCTACTTGAACAAACTTCGTGCAATTTGCGACGAGAAGGCATTACTTACCTGAATAAGCGACGGTTGCACCGGGATAAAACATTCCATTAAGTATTGTTATCGAAATAAAAGTGACTTTAGATATTTTAATAAATAGCAATCAAAAACAGGAGTTTTGTTCACAATGAAGCCAACTATTAAAGATATAGCCCGATTAGCCGGAGTTTCTCCAACAACCGTTTCACGTGTTCTGAACAAACGGGGATATATTAGTCAAAAAACGATTGATAAAGTAAATGAGGCTATGAAAGAACTTAACTACTATCCTAACGAGCTGGCACGATCCCTCTACCATCAGCAAACATATTTTATTGGCTTAATATTTCCGACGACAAGCAATCCTTTTTTTGGAGAACTCATGTTTCATATTGAAAACGTTTGTGCATCCCTGGGATATAAAGTTTTATTGTGCAACAGTTTAGGCTACGCCGATAAGGAACGCAGCTATTTAGAAATGCTGCAGAGAAATCAGGTCGATGGCATTATAGTAGGCGCACATAACAGCCAAATTCAGGAATATCAAAAAGTAAATCTGCCAATTGTTGCGGTTGATCGCTATCTCTCCGACAAAATACCGGTTGTAGCTTCAGATAACTATACTGGCGGAAAAACGGCAACGAAGTGGCTGTTAGATCAGGGATGCAAGAAGATAATCTTTATTACCGGTTCGCTAAAATTAGAGGCCCCCGCAAACAAACGGCGCGATGGTTATGAAAACGTAATGAAAGAAGCGGGAAAAACCCCAATGATATACGAATTGTGTGAAACTCTTGTTAGTGACAGCCGTATGCCAATGATTCAAAAAAAGATTCAAGAAATATTTCATGAGCATCCGGATGTGGACGGCATTTTTGCCAGTGATGATTTAATTGCGTCTATTGTTTTTTCAGAAGCAAAAAGAATAGGAAAGAGACTTCAGAAGGATCTGAAAGTTGTTGGATATGATGGGAGTGAAACGGTGCGTATTTGTTCACCTTATCTGACAACTATTAAGCAGCCAATTAAAGAAATAGCTGAGAAAGCCGTTCAGATTCTCATTCGTCAAATCAATGGTGAAACCAATGACCTTGAGAAAGAATACTTATTACCTATCGAGTTGATTGAGGGAATTTTATAAAAATAGTGGAAAGTAACTTGCAGGTTAGTTAAGGTGAAAATATTCATAATGTTAATTCTATATTAAATAGAAAAAGGAGAATACATCTAGTGTTTAAACTAGGTGTATTCTCCTTTTGTCTTAATATATTCCGCAATTTCAATTATCAGCAGCACCCGTAATGCTTCATAATATATATGTTTAAGAAATACCCACAAGGCATATCTTGATATAAGATATAAGCATTTGCTATATGCAAAAACCACGCTAGAATAAATAGCAAAGGAGTTAGTAACAGTTTCAAGATAATCCCTCTTTATTTATGTTATTTTCCAAGCAATTATGAGTAAAAATCAGGAGGCATATTGATGGGAAAAGGGTTTAAATGGATACTCTTGTCTATAATGGCCACTTCAATGCTTCTTACAGCTTGCGGCGGCAGTAATAATGAAAAAGGCACTAAGAGCAATGATACTGGAAAAATCATTGAGAACACTAAAAAATCCGAGGTGGAGAAGATGAAAACCATGAAAATTACGGTTGGCAGTAAAGTGTTCACAGCAAAGCTTTATGATAACAAAACAACACGGGCATTAATTTCACAACTGCCAATGACGGTCGATATGACCGAGTTGAATGGCAGAGAAAAATATTACCATTTGCCGAAAGATTTGCCCGTCGAATCGACTGAACGGCCAGAAACAATTCATGCGGGCGAGATTATGTGTTGGTCTTCAAATTCTCTTGTGCTTTTTTATAATACGTTCTCCAATTCGTATGGCGGGTACGCCAGGATTGGTTATATTGAGGATGTCTCCGATCTTGTGTCTTCCCTGGGCAAGGGGAATGTAAAGGTTACGTTTGCCATCAGTAATAAACAAAAATAATTGAAGATAGGAGTTATTTTTTTGTCTAAACGAAATAGTTTACTTATATTTATATTGACCATAGGGGCTTTCGGAATCATAAATACTGAAATGGGAGTTATAGGGATATTACCCTACATTGCTGATCACTTTCATATCAGTGTATCTAAGGCCGGGTGGATGGTGAGTCTCTTCGCACTTACTGTTGCAATATCTGGCCCAACGATGCCGTTATTATTTTCGGGGATAAATCGTAAGAAGGCAATGTTATTTGTACTTGGTATTTTCGTTTTAGGTAACATTGTCTCCATATTCACATCTAACTATGCCATTGCAATCATTGCGCGTGTGATTCCAGCCATTTTTCATCCAATCTATTTTTCGGCAGCTTTTACAATGGCAGCTAACTCAGTTCGCAAGGAAGAAGCTCCAAAAGCTGTTTCGAAAGTTTTTATTGGAGTATCTGCGGGCATGGTACTTGGTGTACCAATCGCAAGTTTTCTTGCAAGTGCAGTTTCGTTTCAAATATCAATGTCATTTTTCGCCATCGTGAACGCTGCAGTATTTATAGCTACTTTAGTTCTTTTCCCTTCTATGCCTGTTAAAGAAAGACTTTCTTATGGAAAACAGTTAAGCGTATTAAAAAAAACAATTACTTGGCTTTCCATTGTTGCTGTCATTTTACTAAATTCAGCAATATTTGGGGTTTATAGTTATCTTGCTGAGTTTCTTAAAGCCGTTACGAATACCTCTGGGACATTAATTAGTGTAATGTTAGTCATATTCGGCGGGGCAAATATTATTGGAAACATTGTGGCAGGGAAGTTACTGACTAAAGATGCCAACAAATTTGTAATATCTTTTCCTTTTGCATTGGGAGTCGTTTACATCATTTTATTCTTATTAGGACAATTTACTTTACCTATGGCTATTATTACTTTAGTTTGGGGAATATTGGCTGGTATAGGAACTAATATTAATCAATATTGGATTACGTCTGCAGCTCCAGAAGCTCCTGATTTCGCTAATGGATTATTTTTATCATCCGTTAACTTAGGCACAACATTTGGTACAGCTGTAGGTGGATTATTTATTTCAGAATTAGGTACACAATACGTCGTATTAGTAGGATTATTATCGTTGATATTAGGGTTGGTATTTATTTTACTAAGAAATTACATGCAAAATCCTGCCCATGCAAAGCAATTTTCTAGATAATTCAACATTCCCTAAGAGCTTCTTGTTCATTATTGATTTATTAGATTCCTAGGGTAAGGAAAAATCCGCCCTAGCCAAGGATTAATATATGGTCAGACTCAGTTGCCGACGGCTTGTAAAAAGTCGTAATCATAATCATAGATTTGCAAAATCCCTATCATTGATATATAAAAGTTTTGGTCTGATATAATCTTTCTAATCCCCTTCTTCCTTTTTTATACATATGGGGTGAAATCCCTTTTCAAGTTGACCGAAATATGTCAACCGGTTGACATATGAAACCGGTTGACATATAATATTTTTGGGAGCGCTGCCAAGTTATTTTATGTGTGAATAGAATTTTACAAACATTTAGAACTGTAACAACTTATCTTATGAAAATGTAATCTTAAACATAGTTTTTCTCTTTTTCTTAATATTGCTTGTAACCGATTACAATTTTGTTTCAAAAATTAACGGTCAATTGCCTTTAATAAGGAAGGAGCAAAAAATCATGAATTTGTTCAAAAATAAAAATTATTGGTTTACATCGGGTTACCTGTTTTTCTTTTTTGTTGCCTGGTCAGTATGGTGGGCATTTTATGCTATTTGGTTAAACAGGACGCTTGGCTTAACAGGTGTACAAACAGGAACATTATATTCGATTAATTCAACAGTGACTTTAATATTTATGCTTATTTATGGGGTAGTTGGGGATAAACTCGGAACAAAGAAAACGTTAGTGTGGTTTCAGAACATTCTTTTAATGGGGACCGGACCATTTCTAATCTACATTTATGAACCGTTATTACATTCTAATTTCTTACTCGGTGCTATACTTGGGGCGGTTTATCTAGGTGCAGCATTTATTGGAGGCGTTGGTTTTCTTGAATCATATTCAGAAAAGTTAAGCCGCAAATTTCATTTTGAATTTGGTGCGTCTAGAATGTGGGGATCTCTTGGATATGCAATTGGCGCATTTATAGCAGGCATTTTATCAAGTTATAACCCCCACGTGAATTTCTGGCTTGCTTCGGCAGCTGGTTTTGCTTTCTTCCTTATTAATTGTTTCTATAAAATTGAAATGAGTAAAGAAGAAAAAAAGGAAACATCCGCTCTTAATTTAAAAAATATTGTTAATACATTTAAACTTAGAAGATTCTGGTGCTTAATTATTTTCTTATTTGGAACATCATGTATCTATACAATTTATGATCAACAATTATTTCCGATTTTTTTTACTAAGCATTTTTCTGATGCAAGTACGGGTGATAAGTTCTATGGATATCTTAACTCTTTCCAGGTTTTTGTTGAATCAGCTATGATGTTTGTTGCTCCGTTTATAGTTAATAAGCTTGGGGCAAAGCGTTCACTTACATTAGCCGGTATTATCATGGGCTCGCGTATTGCCGGATCGGCATTAGTCAGCAGTGTTATTGGGTTATCTTTGATTAAGCTATTGCATGGATTTGAAACCCCGATTTTGGTTGTAGCCATTTTTAAATATATCGTACTTAATTTTGATTCAAGATTATCGGCAACGATTTATTTAATTGGGTTTCAAATTTCTGGACAAGTAGGGGTTATCGCCTTTTCATCCTTGATTGGCTCTTTATATGATAAGTCAGGATTTAATGTAACATTTCTTATTATCAGCTCGGTTGTCTTTATATTTACCATCTTTTCCGTCTTCTTTCTAAGTAAAAATAAGAAGATAGAAAAAGAGATTCAAAATAGTGCGGGGAACAAAGTATCTGCCGTTTAAATATGGTTTGTATAAATTTTTAGATAGTTTTTGGAATTAATATTGGGAGATGAAATAAAATGAAACTTAAACAATTGGCAAATGCAAATGATGCCGTAAGTGAGGCAGCAAAAAAAGTAAATCCACGCTATCGTCTTGGATATCATATCATGGCACCGGCAAACTGGATCAATGATCCGAACGGCCTTATCCAATTTAATGGAGAATACCATGTTTTCTATCAACATCATCCTTATAGCGCGGATTGGGGTCCAATGCACTGGGGGCATGTTAAAAGTAAAGACCTCGTTCATTGGGAGCATTTGCCTATCGCGATAGCTCCTGAAGATAACTGTGGATGTTTTTCGGGCAGCGCGGTTGATAATAATGGGGAGCTAACATTAATCTATACAGGCCATCACATCTTAGATCAAGAAAAAGATCTTTTCTATGAAAATCAAAATATTGCAGTCAGTAAAGATGGCATTCATTTTGAAAAATCACATAAAAATCCTGTTATTGCCGCACCGCCGGCTGACAGTTCCCATCATTTCCGGGACCCTAAGGTTTGGAAATATAATGACAAGTGGTATATGGTGGTGGGAAATTCGACGAAGGACGATGTTGGAAGGGTTATTCTATACAGTTCTTTAAATTTAAGAGAATGGGAATATATCGGTGTCCTGGCACAAGGTAACGAGAATCTTGGATATATGTGGGAATGCCCGGACTTCTTTGAGTTGGATGGAAAATATATATTAATGTGTTCTCCTCAAGGTATTGAGTCAGATGGGGATTTATATCAAAACCTTTTTCAAACGGGTTATTTTGTTGGTGATTATGACTACGAAACAAACGAATTTATATACGGTTCATTCACAGAATTAGATCATGGACATGATTTTTATGCTGTTCAAACATTCCTTGATGCTAAAGGCCGCCGCATTGCCATTGGCTGGATGGATATGTGGGAGTCAAAAATGCCAACGAAGGAAGATGGATGGTGCGGGGCCTTAACATTGCCAAGGGAACTAAGATTAGGGGAAAATAACAAGATCTTAATGAATCCGGTAGAGGAATTAACTTTATTGCGTGAATCTGAGCATCATGTGTGTACAAACCAATCTATTAACGGAAGTTATCTAGTTGAAACAAAAGATAATCTTATTGAACTAAAAATAGATTTTGACATGGCAAAAACAACTGCTCATACTGTAGGTTTGAAGATACGCAGCATTAATCAGGAAGAGACTTTATTATTTTATCAAAAAGAAAATCAAAAGCTGACACTGGATTGCTCAAAGTGCGGTAAAGAAAAAGACGGGAATAGACGTACAATTCTTGAATCTGACCAGGTGCTTTCTTTACGGGTGTATATAGACCGATCCTCAATTGAAGTGTTCGCCAATAACGGGGAGGCAACAATGACAAGCCGAATCCATCCAAAAGAAGAAAGACTGGGCATTGAATTATTTGCAGAAAATGGTGATGCGCATGTCATTGACTTTACTTATTGGAGCCTAAAAGATATTTGGAAGTAAAAATGCAAGGGAGCAGGTATTCTATGTACCTGTTCCTTTGCTTTCCTTTCTTAATCATTAAAGAGGGTTGGTATTGTTCCGTAATATTGCAATTAACAAGAAAGAAGGTATTTATGGGAGATAAAATTTAAAATTTTTAATTACTGCTTCATGTTAAAATATATATTATAAAACTATGTGTTGATTAACCAACGATATTTTGGGGATGCAGTGAGGTGTTTAAAAAATGGCCAGCATTTCAAAAATAAAAGACTTTGCTCAAGAGTACTCAGATAATCTGGCCCGGATATTAGGATTAGATGTTTCTATAATAGACCAAAACAATATAAGAGTGGCTGGCACAGGCTTTCATCAGCAATTGGTCGGAAAACCCGTACCGAAAGGATCATTTTTTGAAACAATTTTAAAAACCGGGCAGCCTGGAATGATTTTTGATCGGCGGAAGGATAGTCAAAAATGCCGTTATTGTATTTTCAATGAACAATGTACAGAATTGGCAACAATAGGATTTCCGATTGTTAAAAAGAATAAACCGGTCGGTGTCATCGGTTTTATCGGATTTACACCTGAACAAAGAAAAACAATAGTTGAACATTCCGGTGATTTATCTAAATATTTGAAACATATAAGCGGATTAATAGTAAACAAATTATTGTTACAAGAAATGATTGAAACAGGAGACTGCCAAATTCGTGAGCTGGACTCAACACCTTCAAAACGCCATACATTCGATTCAATCATTGGAAAAAATGCAGATTTTCTATCTCTTATTAAGAAGGCTAGAAAAATTTGCAAAAGCCCTAGTACGGTCATCATCAGGGGTGAAAATGGAACAGGAAAAGAGCTGCTTGCCCAAGCGATCCATTATGAAGGCAAGGAAAATCATAAACCCTTTATTCCGGTTAATTGCAGTGCAATTCCCGAACAATTATTGGAAAGCGAACTTTTTGGTTATGAAGGGGGCGCTTTTACTGGAGCAAGACGCCAAGGGAAGCCTGGGAAATTTGAGCTGGCAAACAACGGTACGATTTTTTTGGACGAAATAGGCGATTTGCCGCTTTCTTTGCAGCCTAAGCTTTTAAGAGTATTGGAAGAAAAGTGTATTGAAAGAGTGGGTGGCAATCAAATTATCCCCATAAATGTAAGGATCATATCGGCAACGAATAAAAATCTTGAATCAATGGTGAAGAAAGGAACATTTCGAGAGGATTTATATTACAGAATTAATGTCATACCCTTCCGCATCATGCCTTTAAGAGAGAGGCGCGATGACATCCCTTTATTTTTATCTCACTTTATAGAAAAATACAGTGTTCTGTTTAATAGAAATGTACCAAGAATTAAGGAAGGGTTAGAAAAATGGCTGATTAACTACGATTGGCCGGGTAATATAAGGCAGATTCAAAATGCGGTCGAGTATATGATTAACATGAATGAGTCTGGAATCCTTGATTTTGATGATTTGCCCGATTATATATTAGATGAGGCAAATCAAAAACTTAATAATCAAAACTCAATGGGATTGGCTGAAATGGTGTCCCAATTTGAACGAAAAGTATTATTGGAACGTATTTCAACCAATAAAGATAAAATAGATAAATCAGGAATAGCAGAGAGTTTAAATATCAGCCTGACTACTCTTTATCGTAAATTGGAGAAACATGGCATCCATTTGGATTAGCAGCAGTTAGGCTGCTCTCCTGCCTTAATTATTAAAGTTAGTACTGTCTCTTTAAAAAATCCCGAACTTTTATTAAAACCATCAAGTCAAAATCCCTTCAAACCACTCGTGTCTTTTGTATAGGTATTTTAAATAATTTAGCCTCCTTTTTCAGAAATGTAAGATCCTTTTTCAAACTTGCAAAAAGTAAGATCAAAGTCAACATAACATTTAAGCTGGACTTTCCCTACAAATCCCCATATATCAAGAAAAAATAATCATAAACCCTTCTTAATTATCATCTGCATAATGTTGGCATGATTATTGCATTTGATTAGGTATCAAATAAAGGAGGGCTTCTTATGGAACATCAAACCAATGGATACACGCTAGAAGATTTTGTAGGTGAAATGACCGCCATAGTGGAACAAAATAAAAGCGATGATGAACTGGTGGTTGATGCTGAAAGGCTAGTTGGTAAACTTGTTCAGTCGGATTCATGGCTTCCTCCAGCGAAAAGAAAGCCAAGTAACGATTCTTATGCACGGCACTCATTGTACTGTGATCCTAAGGATCGTTTTGAAGTCATTGCTCTAGTTTGGAAACCCGGACAGAGAACCGGGCTGCATGACCACGATGGAACTTGGGGAGCTGAAGGGGTAGTTGCTGGTCAGATTAAGGCGGAAAATTTCATACAATTAGAGGAAATATCGAGTAATGTCGTCAAACTGAAACATTCTAATACAATAGTTATAAGTCAACAATCTACCGGAAAACTCTTACCTCCGGCAGATTGCCATATCCTCGAGGCAGTGGGGGATCAAACTGCAATAACAATACATGTTTATGGAAAACAATTACGTAAATTCCGAGTCTTTTCTCCATTAGCCGAAGAAGGGATCTATTTAGCGGAAGAAAAACAAGTAGAATATACCCCGAAAAAATAGGATTGAACGGTAATTAAGGTTTTAAAATACGATAAAACCGATTCTCACAATGTAAAGAGAATCGGTTTTTTAAACCTTTTACAAACGATTTAAAGAATGATTTTTAAGTTAGCTAATCAGATCAATTTTTTAACTATAGGTGCCATATTGATAAATTTCAAAAATACTATTGATTTATTATTTTTTTTGTTTATAATAAATTAAGTCGCTAAGATAAAAAAATAACTAACAAAAAAAGTTATTGATTTTAAATTGATAATGTGATATAATAATAGAGTTGCTGTTGAAAAACAGTATTGATAAAAGATTGCGTCTGCGGTTACTCGACGCAAATCGAAGCGTAATCGAGTGGATACGCTCTTTGTTCCTTGAAAACTAAACAAAAGCCAAGCGTGATTGAAAGGGCAACTTTTCAGTAAAAGCTAAGGATCATAACGATTGAAAGTATCGCTGTTTAACAGCTTTAATAAGGATGTTCGCATCCAAACTTTAT